>DASQNB010000705.1:0-1913 GCA_035645175.1 Geodermatophilus sp. | reverse complement strand
ACGACGTCGGCCGGGCCGCCCCCGGCGAGCACCTCGACCGACTCGGCCACCTCGACGGCGTTGCCCGCGGCGCGGCCCAGCGGCCGGTCCATCGCGGTCACCAGCGCCACCGTGTGCACGCCGGCCGCCTCGCCGAGGCCGACCATCGTGCGGGCCAGCTCGCGGGAGGCGTCGGCGTCCTTCATGAACGCGCCCGAGCCGGTCTTGACGTCGAGCACCAGCGCGTCGGCGCCCTCGGCGATCTTCTTGCTCATGATCGAGCTGGCGATCAGCGGGATGGACTCCACGGTGCCGGTGACGTCGCGCAGCGCGTACAGCTTCGCGTCCGCCGGGGCCAGGTCGTGGCCGGCCGCGCAGATCACCGCGCCCACCTCGCGCAGCTGCGCCAGGTAGGCCTCCTCGTGGACGTCGGCCCGCCAGCCGGGGATCGCCTCGAGCTTGTCCAGCGTGCCGCCGGTGTGGCCCAGCCCGCGGCCGGACAGCTGCGGCACCGCCACCCCGCAGGCGGCGACCAGCGGCGCCAGCGGCAGCGTGGTCTTGTCGCCGACCCCGCCGGTGGAGTGCTTGTCGGCGGTCGGGCGGCCCAGCGCGGAGAGGTCCTTGCGCTCGCCGGAGTCGATCATCGCCTGCGTCCAGACGGCGAGCTCCTCCGGCGTCATCCCCCGGAAGAACACCGCCATGAGCAGTGCGCTCACCTGCTCGTCGGGCACCGCACCGCGGGTGTAGGCGTCGATGACCCAGCGGATCTGCTCAGGGCTCAGCTGCCCACCGTCCCGCTTGGTGCGGATGACGTCGATGGCGTCCACTCAGGCGTCCCGTTCCGCTGCCGCGACTAGATCGTCCGGGCCGAACGCGTCGGGCAGCACCTCGCGCATCGGCACGGTCCCCAGGGACACCGTCTCGATGAGCATGTCCGGCCCGCCGTGCTCCCACAGCAGCTGCCGGCACCGGCCGCAGGGCATCAGCGGCTGCCCGTCGCCGCCGACGCAGGCGACCGCCACCAGCCGGCCGCCACCGGTGCGGGCCAGGTCGCTGACCATCCCGCACTCGGCGCACAGCCCCAGCCCGTAGGAGGCGTTCTCCACGTTGCAGCCGGTGACGACGCGACCGTCGTCCACCAACCCGGCCACGCCGACCGGGAACCGCGAGTACGGCGCATAGGCGTGCGTCATGGCCTCCCGGGCGGCCGCGCGCAGCGCCTCCCAGTCGACCTGCGGCTGCGTCACGGTTCGCTCCCGCCCGGCGGAGCCGGCAGGACGGCAGAGCCGCTCACGTCAGTGCTCTCCTCGTCGGTAGACCAGCCCGTCGGCCTTGGGCGGCCGCAGGCGCTGGGAGGCCAGCGACAGCACCAGCAACGTGGTCAGGTGCGGGGTGAAGAAGACGACGCCCTCGGGCAGCCGCTCGATGGTGAGGAAGCCGACCAGCGCCGCCACCGCGAAGGCACCGGCGAGGACCGCCTGCACCACCTTGCGGCGCATCGCCTGGTAGGCGGCCACGCCGGCGAGCAGGACGGCGATGAGCAGCAGCAGCGCCACCACCGCGGTCTGGCTGCGCAGCTGGAGGGCGTCGGCGAAGCCGAACAGGCCCGCACCGGCCGCCAGCCCGCCGGGCCGCCAGTTGCCGAAGATCAGCGCGGCCAACCCGATGAACCCGCGGCCGCCGGTCTGCCCCTCGCGGTAGATGCCGGCGACGAACACCAGGAAGACGCCGCCCAGACCGGCCAGCGCCCCGGAGACGATCACGGCGAGGTACTTCAGCCGGTACACCGGCACGCCCAGGGAGTCCGCCGCGGCCGGGTTCTCACCGCAGGCGCGCAGCCGCAGGCCGAACGCGGTGTGCCACAGCAGCAGGTAGGACACCGGGATGAGCAGCACGGCCAGCAGGGTGAGCAGGCCGACGCCGTTGGTCAGCCC
>DASQNB010000704.1:0-1504 GCA_035645175.1 Geodermatophilus sp. | reverse complement strand
GCCGTGCTCGGCGGGCGACATCCGCAGCGTGCGGGCCAGCGCGTCGACCACCTGGCGCGACGGCCGGATGTCGCGGCCTTGCTCCAGCCACGTGTACCAGGTGTGGCTCACGCCGGAGAGCAGCGCGACCTCCTCGCGGCGCAGCCCCGGCGTCCGCCGCACACCACCGGCCGGCACTCCGGCGACCCGCGGGTCGACCTGACGGCGGCGGGACCGGAGGAACTCCGCCAGCTCGCGGCGAGCGGTGGCGGTGGCGGACACGGCGGCTCCCGGGAACGGTGGTGGTGTCGGTACCAGTATCAGCCGTCCCTGTGCGGCCCCCGCCGACCGGCCTACCATCCCGGTTCGTGACGACCGTCGAGGACCGCCCCACCAGCAACCAGACCGCCGACGTCAAGCCCCGCAGCCGCGAGGTGACCGACCGCATCACCCGGGCGCCGGCCCGCGCGATGCTGCGCGCGGTCGGGATGGGCGACGACGACTGGGAGAAGCCGCAGATCGGCGTCGCCTCGTCGTGGAACGAGATCACCCCCTGCAACCTCTCGCTGGACCGGCTGGCCAAGCGGGCCAAGGAGGGCGTGCACGCCGCCGGCGGCTTCCCGCTGGAGTTCGGCACCATCTCCGTCTCCGACGGCATCTCCATGGGCCACGAGGGCATGCGCGCCTCGCTGGTCTCCCGCGAGGTCATCGCCGACTCGGTGGAGACGGTGATGTTCGCCGAGCGGCTGGACGGCTCGGTGCTGCTGGCCGGCTGCGACAAGTCCCTGCCGGGCATGCTCATGGCCGCGGCGCGGCTGGACCTGGCCAGCGTCTTCCTCTACTCGGGCTCGACGCTGCCCGGGAAGCTGGGCGACCGTGACGACCTCACGATCATCGACGTCTTCGAGGGCGTCGGCGCCTGCTCCCGCGGGCTGATCAGCCGCGAGGACCTCGAGGCCATCGAGAAGGCCGCCTGCCCGGGCATGGGCTCCTGCGGTGGCATGTACACCGCCAACACCATGGCCAGCGTCGCCGAGGCGCTGGGGATGGCCCTGCCCGGCAGCGCCGCCCCGCCGGCCCCCGACAGCCGCCGCGACGCCTTCGCCGTCGCCTCCGGCGAGGCCGTGGTCAACCTGCTGCGCCACGGCATCACCGCCCGCCAGATCATGACCCGGGAGGCGTTCGAGAACGCCATCACCGTCGTCATGGCGCTCGGCGGCTCCACCAACGCCGTCCTGCACCTGCTCGCCATCGCGCACGAGGCGCAGGTCGACCTGACCCTCGACGACTTCAACCGGATCGGCGACCGCACGCCCCACCTGGCCGACGTCAAGCCCTTCGGCCGGTTCGTCATGACCGACATCGACCGCGTCGGCGGCGTCCCGGTCGTGCTGCGCGCGCTGCTCGACGCCGGCCTGCTGCACGGCGACACCCTCACGGTGACCGGCAAGACCATGGCCGAGAACCTCGCGGAGATCGCCCCGCCGGACCTGGACGGCACGATCGTCCACGCGATGAACGACCC
>DASQNB010000703.1:0-2028 GCA_035645175.1 Geodermatophilus sp. | reverse complement strand
CCACGCTGCGCCGACCCGCTCTACCGCCGGTCGGTGCGGGTCTCCATGGGACACGTGCTCTCCCTGCCGTTCGCGGTCCTGGCCGACTGGCCCGGGGGGCTGGAGCAGCTGCACGTCGCCGGCTACCTGACCGTCGCGCTCACCCCGGCCGACGACGCGGTCGACCTGGCCGAGGTGGACCCACGCGCCCACCCGCGCACCGCGGTGCTGCTCGGCGCGGAGGGGCCGGGGCTGACCCCGCAGGCGCAGCAGGCGGCGCGGGTGCGGGCGCGGATCCCGATGCGGGCCGGGGTGGACTCCCTCGGCGTGGCCGCGGCCGCAGCGATCGCCTTCGCCACTGTCCGCTGAAACGGCTTCCCTGCAGGGACCCGCCGCGAGCCTGCGAGGGGCAGGGGGTCCTTCTTCAGCCGCGCAGGGAGAAGCGGGCCAGGTGGGCCCGGGCCTCCTCGGCGCGGGCCGGGTTGCACATGACGTCGTAGCGGCCGGCGACGATCGCGCTGAGGCTGGTGAAGTCGCGCCGGCCACGGGTCGCTGAGTAGCCGATCGCGGCGAACAGCGCGCCGAACACCAGACCGATGAGCAGACCGGTCAGGATCGAGCCGATCCAGGCGGTCCCCGTGACGGCGAAGATGCCGAGCAGCAGGCCGACGAACAGCCCCCACCAGGCGCCACCGGCGGCCCCCGCGGCGAGCACCCGGCCCCAGCTGAGCCGGCCGGTGACCCGCTCGACCTGGCGCAGGTCCGAGCCGATGATCGTGACGTTCTCGACGGGGAACTTCTGGTCGGAGAGGAAGTCGACGGCGGCCTGGGCCTGCTCGTAGCTGTCGAAGGAGCCGACCTGTACGCCACCGAGGGGCATGGACACGGAGGCTGACATGTCTCTCGTGCTACCCCGGGGTGGCCTGCGAACACGTGCCCCGACGGTGTGCGGGGTCACGTGACCTCAGCGGTGCCGGCGAACCCCGAAGACGATGTCCTCCCACGCCGGTATGCGGGCGCGCGGGTCCTCGTCGTCGTCCCCGCTCCCGCCCGGGCGGCCGAGGACGACGGTGTCGTGCTCGCTGACGTCGTCCGCGTCGGCGGGCGCGTCGGTGCCGGTGCGCTGCGCCCCGGCGGGGGACACGTCGACCGGCAGCACCGGCCGCACGTCCTCGTCCCCGGCCGGGTCGTCGTCCTCGTCGCGGGCGAGCCGGGAGGAGGCGGGGGCGGCGACGCCGTCGTCGTCGGGGACGACGACGGCGACCGGACGGCTGCGCACCGGCGCCGGCCGCTCGGCCGGCACGTGCGGGACGACGCGCACCAGGCGGGTGCCCTCGGCGAAGTCGGTGGTGGCGGCGTCGACCGGCGTCACCGTGCGGGCGGCGAGGTCGTAGGCCCAGCGGGTGACGCCGGACTTGGCGCCGGCCTGCCAGGCGGCGGTGACGTGCCAGACGCCGTCGCCGGCCCGGTGGGCGTCCCAGCGGACGGCGTCGAGGTCGGCGCCGAGCAGCCGCAGCCGCTCGGACATGAACTGCTGCAGCGGGACGGCGGGAGCGCCGTCGGACAGCCGCACCCGGGCCTCCCGGGCCTGCTCGGCCACCCGCTCGCGCTCCTGCAGCACCGGGTGCGCGAAGCGCATGATCCGCTCGACCCGGATGCCGGAGGCCTGCGCCACCTGCTCGGGGGTCTCCCCGGCGCGGATGCGGGCCTGGATCACCCGCGGCGGCAGCGTCACGCCGATCTCCACGTCGATCTGGCCGAGCCGGCGGGCGTCACCGCGTGCGGCGGCGCGGACGCGATCGTCGATCGGCAGTTCGAAGCGCTCGCCCTCCTCGCCGGGCTCGGCACCCTCCAGGGCGAGGACCAGGTTGGTGCCGTCGTCGGAGAGCGCCACGAGGCGCAGCGTGCGCATGGGCGGCCTCCTGGTGCGTGCGCGGGGTCGGACGGCGGGCGGACCGGCCCCGGGATGGGAGAGTCCGCTGCCGAGGCTATCCGCGTGCGCGCAGGGGCGTCGGCAGGCTCGCCCGGCGTGGCGCGGGGCTCGCGCCG
>DASQNB010000702.1:0-1702 GCA_035645175.1 Geodermatophilus sp. | reverse complement strand
CCGTGTGCCGCGGGCTGGTCGGCCCACGACAGGGAGACCGGCGCGCCGATGACGCGCTCGAGCGCCCACTCGACGTGCTGGCAGAGCGCCTTCGGGCACGCGTGCACGAAGACGACACCCTGGGTAGACCGTCGCTGCACGGGGCACCTCCATCGACTCGATCGGTCTCGTCTTCCCCAACGGACGATCGATTCGGTGACGCGCTGTGTTCGGCGATCTCGGACCAGGGGTCCCGAGGACAGTGTGCACGATGGTCGCCCCATCGCGCCAGTGCGGACGGTGCAGATGGGTCGCGTGTGACGGGCCGGTTCCGGACACCGCCCCTCCGCGCTGGTCAGCGCCCTACCACGGGCCGGGCACCGCCGTCCACGGATCCACCACCACCCCACAGGCGGTCCACAGGATCTCCCCCGCGGACCCACAGCCGGTCACTGTACGAACGCCTGCGTCCCGGAACCCGCTCACCGTGCGTAGCGACCGAGCGGGCCGCCGGCTCACCCGACGAGCGCGGTCACCCGGTTCCCACCGGCGCCCTTGGCCCGGTACATCGCCTGGTCGGCCCGGCTGAGCACCTCGTCCGCCTGGTCACCGGGGCGCACCTCGGTGACCCCGACGCTCGCGGTGACCCCGCGGTCCGCGCCCGCGCCGGCCACGGCGTCCCGGACCCGGGCGGCGAGGGACGCGCTGTCCTCCGGTGTCGCCGCGGCCAGGACGGCGAACTCGTCGCCACCGAGCCGGGCCACCGTGTCGGTCTCCCGGACCACGCCGCCCAGTGCGGTGGTGACCGCGCGCAGGACGTCGTCCCCGGCGGCGTGGCCGCTGCGGTCGTTGACGCCCTTGAAGCCGTCGAGGTCGACCAGGCAGACCACCCAGGGCCCGCCCGTGCCGGCCGCCGCGGAGTCCAGCCGGTCGAGGAAGGCCCGCCGGTTGAGGCACCCGGTCAGCGGATCGGTGGCGGCGAGCACCTCGGAGGTGCGCAGCAGCAGCACCTGCCGGTCGTGCGCCTCCCACTGGTTGGCCGAGGCCATCGCGCAGAACACCGTGTAGGTGACCATGACGAGGGCGACGAAGGCGGCCGAGGAGCCCAGCCCGCCGCCGATGACGCAGAGCAGGTAGCCGCCGGTCATCACGACACCCATCAGGACGACGCCGGAGGGCGGGTAGGCGACCGCCATGAAGGCGAGGGTGAGGAAGAGCAGCGCGGACAGCGGGCTGCCCGCCCCGCCGTCGACCCGGGTGGCCACGGTGATCAGCACGGTGTCCGCGAGGCTCCACAGGTAGAACAGCACGCTGCCGCGGGGGTCGCGCACCATCTCGGCCAGGGGCAGCAGGAGCAGCAGCGGTGTCGCGAGGACGGCGACGGTGGCCAGCGTGAGGAGCGCGACGGTGCGGGTGGCCGTGCCCGGGGTCAGCACCACGTACCCGGCGACGGCCAGGGCGGAGACCTGGGTGAGCACGACGCCCAGCCGCACGTGCCGGACCCAGTAGGCGGCCCGGTCGTCGTCCGTGGCCAGCTGGCGGTACAGGACGGCGCGCAGCACGGTCCACGGTCCGGGCAGCTCTCCGCGGCTCGTGCGGCGGCGGTCCCCGTCCGGGCTGGCGTCCATGGACGCACCATCGGTCTGGACCGACTCCACCTTGACCGGCCTCACCCTGGCGGGGTGAGGCCCACGCCACGCCTGCCCCCGGTCGGGCGGGGGTA
>DASQNB010000701.1:0-5548 GCA_035645175.1 Geodermatophilus sp. | reverse complement strand
TCGGTGACCGCGGAGCCCGGGCCGGTCGCCGCGGCGGTCCGGGCCGGCCGGCTGGCCTTCACGCTGGCCGCGGCGCGCGGGCCGGGGCGGTGGCAGCCGTTCGCCCGGCTGCGGCTGCTCGCGCCGGTGCCCGAGGTCGATCCCGACCTGCGCTTCGACGCCGTCCGCAACCCGCCGCCGGGGCTGGTGCCGGACGGGCCGATGGCGCGGTTCCGGGCGCCGGCCTACGCGGCCGCGCAGCGCGCGCGGGACCGCGGCTGAGCCGCTGCGCCCGATCCTCTGCGTCACCCCACGGGTGGTAGTGGGCACGATGCGTGACCGCACGGGTTGGACGCGGGACCGGTGGGTAGTGCCACCGGTACCACTTGGTTCCGATCATCGTCCCGCCCCTGCCGGTCGCAGTGCGCGGCCGCAGGAGGAGCAGCACCGCGTGAACGCCGCCGAGCCCCCGGCAGGACCCCGGATCCGCGTGGTGACGGTCCCCCACACCGACGCCTACGTCGACGCCGTCCTGCCCGATGGCGTCCTGCGCGTGGGCCCGAGGCCCGGGCCCTGGCTGGACCCGGGCTACCTCGCCGCTCACGCCGGCGACGTCGACGTGGTGCACCTGCACTCCGGCTACGGGCACCTGCCGGAGGACGAGGTGGTCAGCTGGGCGGAGACGGTACGGCGCACCGGCGTCCCCCTCGTCCTGACCGTGCACCATCTGCGCGACCCGCAGCAGCCGATCCGGCGCCGGCACGACGCCCACCTCGAGGCGCTGCTGGCGACGGCGGAGGTGGTGCTGACGCTGACCCCCGGGGCGGCGGACGAGATCGCCGCGCGGTTCGGCCGGACGGCGATCGTGGTGGCGCACCCGTCGATCGCCGAGCCGGTGCCCGACCTCGGCGGCGAGCGCGGCCTGGTGGGCATGGCGCTGCGCGCCCCGTGCGCCGCCCTGCCCGACCCGGCGGGACTGGTCCGCGCCGCGCTGTCCGGCGCGGTCAACGGCGGCGGGCGGTTGCGGGTGTTCCTCGACGACGGGGTGGAGCCGCCGCCGGTCTTCGCCGCCGGGGACAGCCTGGAGTACCGGCCGCGCAAGGTGGACTCGTGGGCGGCGCAGCTGCAGGAGCTGCACGTCGCGGTCCTGCCCGAGAGCTGCGGCACGCACTCGGCGGAGCTGGAGATCTGCCGCGACGTCGGCACCCGCGTCGTGGCGCCCAGCTGCGGGTGGTTCGCCGACCAGTGGTCCGACGTCGTCACCTACGACAACGACGAGGAGCGCGGCCTGGACCCGGTGTCCCTGGACGGCGCGGTCGCCGCGGCGCTCACCCGGCCGGCGCCGCGGCCGACCGACCGGGCCTGGCGGGCCGAGCAGCGCGCCGCCGTCCGGGCGGTGCACGCGCAGGTCTACGCCCAGGTGGTCGCCGACCGCACCGGCTGAGCCGCTCAGAGCTGCCGCTTGAACCCGACGTGCGAGGCGGTGAACCCGAGCCGCTCGTAGAAGCGGTGCGCTCCCGGACGCCGGGTGTCGGTGGTGAGCTGCACCAGGCCGCACCCGCGCCGGCGGGCCTCGTCGACGGCCCAGGTGAACACCGCCGCGCCGATGCCCCGCCCGCGCAGGTCGGCGCGCACCCGCACCGCCTCGACCTGCAGCCGCGTCGTCCCGCCGCGGGACAGGCCGGGGATCTCGGTCAGCTGCGCCGTGCCGATGACGTCGGTGCCGTGCGTGACGGCGAGCAGCAGCTGGGCGGGGTCGGCGTCGACGGCGGCGAAGGCCCGGCGGTAGGGCGCGAGTAGAAGGACCCCCTCCTCCCCACCCCTCGCAGGCTCGGGGCGGTGCCCTGGAGAGGGCCGTGAGGGCGGGGACGTCGTCCGCGGTCGCCCGCCGGAGGGTGACGGGGGTGTCGCCGGCGGTCAGCGTCGTGGGGAGCGGGGTCACCGCGGGAGTCTCCCCGGCCGGTGCGGCGGGCCCGCAGGACGATGGTGTGGGCAGGGGCGGGGTCGAACCGCCGACCTCTCGCTTTTCAGGCGAGCGCTCGTACCGACTGAGCTACCTGCCCCTCCCGATGTCTCCACCGGAGAGCGACCCTGACGGGACTCGAACCCGCGACCTCCGCCGTGACAGGGCGGCGCGCTAACCAACTGCGCTACAGGGCCTTGCTGTGCTGCTGTGGTGCCGTGCCCCCAACGGGGTTCGAACCCGTGCTACCGCCTTGAAAGGGCGGCGTCCTGGACCGCTAGACGATGGGGGCTCGTGTTCGCCGGGGGCAGCGAGAACTCTACATGCTCCGCGGACGCCTCCGACGCGGGGGTTCGTGTGCCTCGCCACCCCCCTGCTGGACGGCGCCCCGCCCGCCCCTCCGCCGTGATCATGGACTCGTTGCACGCTCGTGCGGCGTGTCCGCGCGTGTCGCTGGCACCAACCCCATGATCAACGCATCCCGTGGCCGACCGGGTCCGCGACACGAAGTGACCGCTCGCTCACGGAGCGGCTTGCGGCTGTCACCCTCAGCGGGTGATCCGCCGCGCCGCCCTCTGCCCGTCCCTCCTGCTCACCGCCGCGCTGCTCGCCGGTTGCGGGAACGGCGCCACCGCCACCACGCCGTCCGCCAGCACGGGCGAGGCGTCCTCCCCCGGCACCGGGTCGGCCTCCCCTGGCACCGGGTCGTCCTCCCCTGGCACCGGGTCGGCCGCACCGAGCTCCGCCGCGGACGACGGCGCCACCGACGCGCCGCCGTTCGAGGGCGGCACCCAGCCGGTCACCCAGGAGGCCTCCGCCGACGCGCTGGTCACCGTCTCCGACATCCGGACCGGCCGGCAGGAGGGGTACGACCGCGTCGTCCTGGAGCTGGGCGGGACCGGCACGCCCGGCTGGGACGTCCGCTACGTCGAGCAGGCCTGGTCGCAGGGCATGGGTGATCCCATCGAGGTCGCGGGCGACGCCGTCCTGCAGGTGACCGTCACCGGCGCCGGCTACCCGTTCGACACCGGCGTCGAGGAGTGGACCGGGCCCGACCCCCTGCCCGGCAACGGCACGCAGACGGTCACCGAGGTCGCCTGGGACGCGACCTTCGAGGGCACCTCGGTCGCCGTCGTCGGGACGACCGGTGAGGCGCCCTTCCGCGTCTACGCCCTCGAGGACCCCACCCGCATCGTGGTCGAGGTCGCCGACGTCGGCTGAGAAAGGACCCTCCTGCCCCCCGCCATGGAAGGACCCCGTCCTCCCCACCCCTCGCAAGCTCGGGGCGGTGCCCGGGACGGGGCCTGCGGCGGGACCCTGCGGGGGGGCCGCCCCTGCTCCCCGTCACTCGCAGGCTCGCGCCGAGGACCCTGCAGGTGGGCCGTCCGGCCGGGTGGGCCGCTCAGCCCAGCGAGGCGGTCAGCTCCACGGAGTCGGCCTCGACGGTGGTGCAGGTCAGCGTCAGCGGGCCGGCGTTCACGGTCTCGCCCTGGGCGCACGAGACGCTCGCGTTGCCCACGCTGAGCGTGGCCCGACCGTCCTGGACGCCGCCGTAGGACAGCGACGTCCCGAGGATCTCGACCTGCGCGTCATTGCCGGTCAGCGTGACCGAGCACTCGCTGGCGCTGCAGGAGAGGGTGTCCGTGCCGAACGAGCAGGCGGTCAGCGGCAGCAGCGTGAGGCTCCCGGCGAGGACACCGGCCGCCAGCCGGGAGGCACGCGAGGTCGTCGTGGACATGGGTCGAGCCTAGGTCGGCCGGGTCACCCCGTCGGGGAGGCGGGTGCGGGCGTCGGGGTCGGCGTGGCTCCCGTCTGCACCGGCCCGACGACCTCCCGCTCGATGGTGACCTCGGTCTGCCCGAGCCCGCCGAGGGTGATCTCGTCGTAGGCGGTGAGCGCCCCGGTCTCCGGGTCGAGGTAGAGCACCGTGCAGGTGAGCGGCTCGGGGAACTCGCCCTGCAGGGCCCGCAGCCCGGCCCCGCCGGTGGAGCCCTGCACCATCAGCAGCGTGCCGCCGTCGAGCCGGGTGACCGCCCGCTCGTGCGTGTGCCCGGCCAGCACGAGGGGGACGACGCCGTCCAGCGGCGGCGCCTGCTCGGGGTCGTGCACCATCGCGACCGCCGGCGTCTCGGGGAGGCTCCTGACGAACGCGGCCAGGCCCTCCCCGGTCTCCTGCAGCGTCTCCGCGGCGTCGTCGGCGTCCCGGTCGGGGGTGAAGCGGGGGTCCGGCGTGCCGACGACCCGGATGCCGGCGATCGTCACGGCCGAGTCGTCCAGCACGGTCGTGTCCGGCTGTGCGGCGACCAGTTCGGCCGTGACGGTGGAGTCGTGGTTGCCGCGGGTGAAGACGTAGGGGACGCCGAGGGTGCCGATGGAGCTGATCAGGCCGTTCTCCGGCTGGCTGCCCCAGTCGGTGATGTCGCCGGTGTCGAGGACGCCGTCCACGTCGAACTGGCCGACTACCTGCTGCACCAGGTCGAAGCCGGCGGGGTTGAGGTGGAGGTCGGAGACGTGCAGCAGGGCCACGCTGTCGTCGGCGCCGCCCGGCGGGGGCAGCGTGGACAGCGTCGAGTACAGCGAGCTGACGTTGGCGACCAGGTCCTCGAGGGAGGAGCGGTAGGCGTCGAACCTGGCCACGATGTCCTCCGCGCTGCCGATCAGGCTGTTGGCGTTGACCAGCAGCCCGGTGTACGTCGGCTGGGACAGCGCCTCGGGACGCCAGGTCGCCGCGGTGACGCCGCCGGCCCCCGCCACGAGCGCGGTGGACAGCCCCAGGGCGATCAGCGGCTCACGGCGGCGGCGCAGCACGAGCAGGGCCGCCACCGAGGCCCCGCCGACGGCGGCCAGCGCGGTCAGCCAGGCCACCCGCACGACCGCGTCCCGCAGGTCCGCGCTCACCTGGTCGACGACGCCGTCCAGCTTCGCGGGGTCGGTGGCCAGCTGGGTGGCCCGGATCTCGTCGACCCGGCTGAGCGCAATCTCCAGCCGCAGCGGCCCGTCGTAGGCGTCGACCTCGAGGGCGCCCAGCGGGGGGATGTCGAGGGTGGCGCCGCCACCGAGCGGCCGGAGCGCGACCGTGGCGTCGAAGGGGCCGATCGGCGCGGCGACCCGGCCGAGCAGCAGGATCCCCAGCCAGGCCCCCGCCAGGACGACGGCCAGGCGGACGGCCCAGCGGCCCGCCCCGCGCGCGACGGCGTGCAGGACGGCGGAGCGGCCGCGGGGTGCTGCGGTGATCGGCTCGCTCATCGGCGCCAACCTAGCCCCGGCCGTAGGGTGTGCCGCCCGCCCACCGAGGCGGCACACCGGTGTCACGCGACCGTCACGCCCGAGCTCGGCGGGCACCTCGACGGGCGGTTCCCGTGGCGGGTGGTGGCCGGCTCGGCCCCGGTGGCGGACCTGCCACCCGAGGCGTCGGACGTCGTGTGCTCGGCCAGGCGGCCGTGCAGCCGCGGCGACGGAGCGCCGGTCAGGCGGTGGTGGCCGCGCGCGGGCGGAACAGCCAGCGCAGCGCGATGAACCGCATCAGGCCGACCAGGCCGGTCACCGTGACGACGAGCGCGACCTGGGCGATGACGCTGGCGTCGGGGGCGACCGAGTCGAGGACGC
>DASQNB010000700.1:0-2381 GCA_035645175.1 Geodermatophilus sp. | reverse complement strand
GACCACCGCCCCGCCTGGAGAGCGGAGCGCGAGCCGGGGGACCGGCGGGTACCCGGCGACCAGCGCGGCGGGGTCGACGCCGAGGCCGGCGAGGACGTCGAGCGCCTCCGGGGCCACGCCGTCGCCGCAGACCTTGTCGCGGGGGAAGTCGGCCCGGTCGAGCACCAGCACCGAGGCCCCGGTGCGCCGGGCGGCCAGGGCCGCGGCCGATCCGGCCGGGCCGCCCCCGACGACGACGACGTCCCAGCGCTCCACCCGCCCGACGCTATGCGCCCACACACTCGCCCGCGCGCCGTCCGCACCGGACGGCCCCTGCTCACGGCGGGGTCGGCGCCCACTTCCGCATCGGGTGCTCGTAGTGCTCCACGAAGGCGATCAGCCCCTCGGCGTCGGTGACCACGCCGAGCGCGTCCAGCCGACCGCCGTCGAGGTAGCCGTCGTCCACCATGCGGCGCAGCTGGGCCAGCAGCGGCTGCCAGAACCCGTCGACGTCGGCCAGGACGACGGGCTTGGCGTGCAGGCCGAGCATCCCCCAGGTCCAGGCCTCGAACAGCTCCTCGAGGGTGCCCGCGGCGCCGGGCAGGGCGACGAAGGCGTCGGCGAGCTCGGCCATCCGCGCCTTGCGCTCGTGCATCGAGTGGACCACCTCGAGCTGCGGCAGCCCGGTGTGCGCCAGCTCGTCGTCCACCAGGTGCTGGGGGATGACACCGACGACGTCGCCGCCGGCGGCCAGGGCGGCGTCGGCCACGACGCCCATCATCCCGGCGTGCCCGCCGCCGTAGACGATGCCCACCCCGGCGCGGGCGAGGCCGGCGGCGAGCTCTGCCGCGGCGGAACGGTGGGACGACGGCCCGCTCTGGGACCCGGTGAAGACGGCGACACGCACGACGGCGAGCCTGTCACGGCCCGGGAACGGAGCGCGACGGGAGCCCTGCTCCACACTCGGCCGTCCCGGACCGGGTTCACTGGGGTCGTGTTCTCCTCGACCGACGGCTGGGTGACCTGCGCGATCGGCCACCGGCACTGGGGCCGGGTCGGCGCGGCCGGGCTGCTGGTGCACCGCGCCGGCGCTGACGGCCCGGAGCTGCTGCTGCAGCACCGGGCGACCTGGTCCCACCACGGCGGCACCTGGGGGACGCCGGGCGGCGCGCTGCACGCGGACGAGTCACCCGAGCACGGCGCCCTGCGCGAGGTCCGGGAGGAGCTCGGCCTGCTGCCGCACGACCTGGAGCTCGGCGCCTCCTCGGTCGACGACCACGGCGGGTGGTCCTACACCACCGTGCTGGCCCGCCCGCTGCGCGGGATCGAGCCCGCCGACCTGCGGCTGGACGGCGAGAGCGACGGCGTGGCCTGGGTGGCCCTCGGCGACCTGGTGTCGCTGCCGCTGCACCCGGGCTTCGAGGCCTCGCTGTACCGCCTGCACGACCTGCTGACCGCCTGACCGTCCCGGGCGTCCCCGGGCCGGTGAAATCCCCGGGTCCGCGGGATTGCGGACCGGTGACCCGGCCCTCGGTCGTGCGTGGGTAGAGCGCGCGGGTGTGCGCCGTCACCTCGGGGTGGTTGGGCAGCGCCCGCTCCGGCGGTGTCCGTACCGGAGTGCCGTCCCCGGCGTCCGCTGGAGTAGCCGGGTACCACCGCGGAGTCCGGCGGCGGACACGGACGTCGGGACCGCCCTGACCCCGCACCCCGTCCGTGTCCGTCCCGGCGGGGTCAGGCCGGCGTCACCGTCACCGTGAGCGCGCGGTGGTCGCCGACCGGGAGCACGGTCGTCGCGGCGTCCCGCCCGCGCAGCCCGTCCCCGACCGCCAGCAGGTGGTCCAGCTGCAGCCGTGGGCCGGCCGCCGGGAAGCTCGGGGCACGCACCAGCGCGGTGGCACCGAGCAGCCGGGCGGGCACGGCGCCGGGCAGGTTGAGGTCGCCGGCCAGCACGACCGGCCCGGGCATGCCGGCGATCCACCGGCGCAGTCGCAGCAGCTGGCGGACGGCGGTGTGCGGTGCGAACGACAGGTGCGTCGAGACGACGGTCAACGACTCCAGCCGAGCGGCGACGGCGGCCCGCGGCTCGTCGGGGAACCACCACCGGCGCAGCCGGCCGGTGCGCGGGTCGAGACCCTGCACCGGCAGCCGCGCCCGGCCGGTGCCCAGGTCGAGCACCGACCACTCCAGCACCGGCAGCCGGCTGAGCAGCGCGATGCCGTAGAGCGGGCCATCCGCCGGGGTGTGCGGGCCGCGCAGCAGCGGACCGGCCGGGGTCCAGCTGCGGAACGGGTCGGGCGTACCGGCCACCGTGGCCGCGGCGCGCCAGTCCAGGGCGCCGAGCCCGGCGGCCAGGGCCGCCGCCTGATCCACCCCGTGCGAGCGCGGCTGACCCGCGTCGACCT
>DASQNB010000699.1:0-1925 GCA_035645175.1 Geodermatophilus sp. | reverse complement strand
TGAGCACCGGCTCGTTGGTCGGCGGGGGGACGTTGGTGACGGCGTCCATGGGGGTTCCCTTCGAGGTGCTGCTCAGGACGTGGTGACGAGGGAGCGCAGGAAGAAGCGCAGGTTGGCGGGGCGCTCGGCCAGCCGGCGCATGAAGTAGCCGTACCAGTCGGCGCCGTAGGGCACGTAGGCGCGCACGCACACGCCCTCGGCGGCCAGCCGGCGCTGCTCGGTGACGCGGATGCCGTAGAGCATCTGCACCTCCCAGGAGTCCGGCGTCCGGCCCTCGTGCGCGACCAGCCGCTGGGCGAGCGAGATCATGCGCGGGTCGTGGCTGCCGACCATCGGGTACCCCGGGCCGCGCACGAGCACGCCGAGACAGCGGGCGTAGGCGGCATCGACGTCGGCGCGGCTCTGGAAGGCGACCGACGGCGGCTCGTCGTAGGCGCCCTTGACCAGGCGCACCCGCGAGCCGGGGACCGCCAGCGCACGGGCGTCGTCCTCCGTACGGCGCAACGCGGCCTGCAGGACCGCGCCGGTGCCCGGGTGGTCGCGCCGCAGCTCGGTGAGGACCGCGAGGGTCGAGTCGACGGTGGCCGACTCCTCCATGTCGAGGGTGACCGTGGTGCCGATGGCCGACGCCGCCTCCGCGACGGGGCGGACCAGCTCCAGCGCCAGGTCGGTGCCACCCCCGGGCAGTGCCTGGCCGAAGGCCGAGAGCTTCACCGACACCTCGGCGGCGCGGCCGAGCTGCAGCGGGGCCAGGCCGCCGAGCAGTGCCAGGTAGGCGTCGCGGGAGCGCACCGCCTCGGCCTCGTCGGTGACGCCCTCGCCGAGGTGGTCGAGGGTCACCGCGATGCCCTCCCCGGTCACCGACCGGACCACGGCCAGCACCTCGTCGAGCGCCTCGCCGGCGACGAAGCGGTCGACCACCCGCCGGGTCGCGGGGTTGCCGGTGACCAGCCGGCGCAGCTCCGGGCGCCGGGAGGCGCCGAGCAGCAGGGCCTTCTGCGAGAACACGCGCCACCTCCGCCACCGGGGACCTGACCCCTCCGACGCTAGGCAGCCGGGGCCCGCGCCACCAGCGACAGACGTACGGTCTCCGCCGTCGGGTGTCATACGACTGTACGAGGGGACGACGGCGTGCGGGACGAGCTGCAGGAGCTGGTCGACCGGGTCTCGGACCTGCTCGGCGCCCCCGCGACCCTCGAGGACGCCGACTTCACCCTGCTGGCCTTCTGCGCCCACCCGGTGGAGGGCGCCGAGACCCCGGTGATGGACGCCGTCCGGACGCGCTCCATCCTCGGGCGCGGCTCGACCCCGGACACCCGCCGCTGGTTCGAGGACTTCGGCATCGCGACGGCGGAGGGCCCGCTGCGGACACCGGGCGACCCGGCCGCCGGCATCCTCACCCGGCTGGTGCTGCCGGTCCGGCACGGCGGGCGCACCCGCGGGTACCTGTGGCTGCTCGACGGCGGGCGGACCGACCCGGCGGCGGCCGACGACCCCGCGCTGGCCGGCGCGGTGGAGCTGGCCGCCGAGGCCGGGCGGCTGCTGGCCGAGCGCGAGCGGGACGCCGGCGACCTGGGCCGTCCGCTGGCCACCGCGCTCACCGGCACCCCGGCGGCGGCCGGGCCGGCCATCGCGACGCTCACGGCGGCCTGGGGCGCCTCGACCGCCGTGGTGCTCGTGGCGCTGCGACCGGCCGGCGCGGGGCTCCCCTCGCCATGGCGGGCACCGGCCGCCGGCGCGGTCACCGCCGTGCTGCCCGGGGAGGACGCGGCCGCGGTCGCCGTCCCCCTGCCCGGGCCGGCGGACCTGCGCCCGGCCGCCGCGGTGACCGCCGCCGCACTGGCCGGGCTCCCACCGGGCAGCACTGCGGGGCTGTCCGCGGTCGGCGCCGGCGCCGCCGACCTGGCCGGGCGGTGGGAGCAGGC
>DASQNB010000698.1:0-7902 GCA_035645175.1 Geodermatophilus sp. | reverse complement strand
CGGGACCGCGCGCATATCGCCGTAGCGCATTCGACTTACGGTGCTCCTCAGGTTGCGCCCAGACTCCTGCCTGCTCCCGCACAACCGGCTCCCTTCCGGCTGCGGCGGGTCGGGGGAAGGGTGGGCCGAAGGCCCATCCCGCAGGGACGCGAAGCGCCCTTCCGGCGACCAAGGCGGCCGGCATCCTGACGCGGGCGGGGAGCGGCAGAGGGTGGCCACCGTCCAGCTCCCGCAGCGGTTGCAGGACCGCCGGTGCTCACAGGTCGCGCGTCCGCAGTGTCTCGAGGGCGCGCTGCTGAGGAGACAGAGTTTTCGATGGGTCTTCCATGGCCTGGCGCGACGGCCGTTGCCAGGCGGCGTGCCCTCCGAGCCTGTACTTGGAGGTCAGAAGGGGCATCGAAGTGAAGAGGGTGCGCCATCAGGGACTCGAACCCCGAACCCGCTGATTAAGAGTCAGCTGCTCTGCCAATTGAGCTAATGGCGCCTGTCTTCCGGTTGCGCCGGGCGACAGCCGAGAACGATACCAGCGCCCCGTTGCCCGCCGGTGAGGTGGTCCTCGAGGCCGACGGCCGATCCCGTTCCCGTTGACGTGGACACTGGTGGGCCTGTGCAACCAGTCGTCCGGGGGTGACGGCTGCCCACGACGCGGAGAGGATCACGATGCGAGGGACGTCGGCGCTGGTCACGGCGGGGGCGCTGGTCCTGCTGGCCGGCTGCCAGGGAAGCAGCGGTGTCGGGGCGGCGGCCGCACCGACCGCGGCACCGACCACCGCGGAACCGGCTCCCGCGTCGGTCGAGGTGTCTCCGGCCGACGGTGCGACCGACGTCTCACCCCGGGTCCCGCTGGAGATCTCGGTCACCGACGGCGAGCTGACCGAGGTGCGCGTCGTCGACGGCGCGGGCGCCGAGGTCGCCGGCGCCGTGGCCGACTCGCCCGGGGACCCGGCCGTCGACGTGTGGACGCCGGACACCCCGCTGGACTACGGCACCAGCTACACGCTGACCGCCACCGCCGAGGGGGAGGACGCCGGGACCGCCGAGGGGGCCACGACGTTCACCACGGTCACCCCGCAGACGCAGCTGACGCCGTCCATCGGCCCGCTGGACGGCCAGACCGTCGGCGTCGGCATGCCCATCCGCGTCTACTTCGACGAGCCGGTCACCGACAAGACCGCCGTCGAGAACAACCTGCAGGTCACCAGCTCCACCCCGACCGACGGCGCCTGGAACTGGTTCAGCGACACCGAGGTGCACTTCCGCCCGTCGCAGTACTGGCCGGAGAACACCGACGTCACCCTCGACGCCGACCTCTACGGCATCCCCCTCGGCGGCGGCGTGTGGGGCCGGACCGACCGCACGGTCTCCTTCCGGGTCGGCGAGCGGCACGTGTCGATCGCCGACGCGGACACCCACCGGATGGAGGTCTACGACGGCGACCGGCTGGTGCAGACCTTCCCGATCAGCACCGGCAGCCCGGACAACCCCAGCTACAACGGCCCGCACGTGGTCACCGAGCTGAACCGGGACCGGGTCATGGACTCCAGCACCTACGGCGTCCCGGTCGACAGCCCCGAGGGCTACCGCACGCCCGTCGAGTACGCCGTCCGGATCTCCGACAGCGGCGAGTTCGTGCACGCCGCGCCGTGGTCGGTGCGCCAGCAGGGCCGGGAGAACGTCTCCCACGGCTGCATCAACGTCTCCACCGAGAACGCCCGCTGGTTCTTCGGGTTCTCCCAGCCCGGCGACGTCGTGGAGATCCGGAACTCCGACGCCGGCACGCTGCGCTCGGACATCTCCGACTGGACCATCCCCTGGGAGGAGTGGCGGGCCGGCAGCGCGCTGCACTGACCCGTTTCCCGGCGCCGGGTGGGGGATATTGATCACGTCGGTTCCCTGAGCGCGAGGAGAGTGTCGTGGACGCCTGGGTTGTCGTGCTGATCGTCGTGGTCGCGGTGGCGCTGCTGGTGGTGCTGGCCCTCGCGATGGCCAAGCGCAACCGCATCAACGGTGCGCGCAAGCGGGAGCAGGCCCGCGACCACCTGCGCGAGGCGGAGCTGCGCGGCGCGCAGGCGGAGAAGGAGCAGGCGCTCGCCGAGGAGCAGGCGGCCCGTGCCCGGCGGGAGCGGGCCGAGGTCGAGGAACGGACCCGGCTGGCCGAGCAGGAGGCGCGGGAGCGGGCGGCCACGGCGAAGGATCACGCGTCGGCGGCCGAGCAGCTGCGTGCCAAGGCCGAGAAGCTGGCGCCGGGCCTGGCCGACCAGTCCGGCCGGCACGCCGACCGGGACGGCGACGGGTACCCGGACGGCCGTGCCCCCGAGGCCCCCGACCAGCCGACCGGCGGCGCCACCCGCCGCTGAGTTCCGGCTCCCCGGACGGTCTGACCCCCGAGGGGCCGGCCGACGCGCCCCGCGACTCGACGGAGGGGCGCCATGACCCACCTGCTCGCCATCGGCACGCGCAAGGGCCTGTGGTTGGCCCGCAGCGACGACGACCGGCGCACCTGGACGCTGGGCGAGCCGCACCTGCTCGCCCAGGAGGTCGCCGCCGTCTCGATCGACACCCGCGGGCCGAGGCCGCGCGTGCTGGCCGGCATCCAGTACGGGCACTGGGGTCCGACGGTCATGTGGTCCGACGACCTGGGCGCCAGCTGGCAGGAGACCGAGACCGGCGCCATCCGCTTCCCGGAGGGCACCGGCGCGGCGCTGGCCCGCGTCTGGCAGCTGCGCCCCGACAGCGCCGACCGGCCCGGCGTCGTGTGGGCCGGCTGCGAGCCGCACTCGCTGTGGCGCAGCACCGACGGCGGCTGCAGCTTCAGCCTCGTCCGCGGCCTGTGGGACCACCCGCACCGGCCGACCTGGGAGCCCGGCGGCGGGGGAGGAGCGGTGCACACCGTGCTGCCCGACCCGGCCTCGGACCGGGTCACCATCGCCATGAGCACCGGCGGGGTGTACGTCAGCGAGGACGGCGGCAGCGACTGGACGCCGCGCAACTCCGGCATCAGCGCCGTCTTCCTGCCCGAGCCGCCCGAGTACGGCCAGTGCGTGCACAAGGTCGCCGTCGACGCGGCCGGCCCGGACCGGATGTACGCGCAGAACCACTTCGGCGTCTTCCGCACCGACGACGCCGGCGGGACCTGGACGTCGATCGCCGAGGGCCTGCCGGCCGACTTCGGCTTCCCGGTCGTCGCCTCGCCGTCCACGCCCGGCACCGCGTGGGTGGTGCCGCTGGTCGCCGACGTGCAGCGGGTGCCCCCGGCGGGCCGGCTGCAGGTGCACCGCACCCGCGACGCCGGGGAGAGCTGGACGGCGCTGACCACCGGGCTGCCGGACGCCTGCTGGGCCGCG
Organism: Geodermatophilus sp.; assembly: GCA_035645175.1. GTDB lineage: Bacteria > Actinomycetota > Actinomycetes > Mycobacteriales > Geodermatophilaceae > Geodermatophilus. Next base: position 4,558 of record DASQNB010000698.1, on the reverse strand, counting down.
GTCATGCGCGACGCCTCCTGCGCCGACGAGGCCGACCCGACCGGGCTCTACGTCGGCACCCGCGACGGCTGCGTCTACGCCAGCGCCGACGAGGGCGACACCTTCACCCTGGTCGCCGACCACCTGCCCGACGTGCTCGTGGTCCGCACCGCCCGGATCGACTGATGGCGGTGCAGGTGGTGCTGCCCGGTGTCCTGGCCGACCTGGCCGGAGGCAGCCGGCACCTGGAGGTCGACCCCGGCGGCGGCACGCTCGCCGACCTGCTGGACACGCTGGCCGCCGTCCACCCCGCGCTGGCCCGCCGCATCCGCGACGAGTCCGGCGCGCTGCGGCGCTTCGTCAACGTCTACGTGGACGGCGACGACGTCCGGTTCGCCGGCGGGCTGGGTACCCCGGTGCCCGACGGCGCCGTCGTCCAGGTGCTGCCCTCGGTGGCCGGGGGCTGACCGCTCACCCGGCGGGGAAGCGCCACCGGGTCTGGCTGTAGGGCGCCTTGCCGAAGCCGAAGGCGGTCACCGGCCGCACCCGGAAGACCGCGCCCAGGCTCTCGCCCTGGCTGCCGAACCCGCCGTCGACGACGTCGAAGTGCCACTCGGCGCCGTACTTCTCCTCCCACGCGGCGGCCAGCGCGGACAGCTCGCCCGGGTCGGTGACCCGCTCGGCGACGCCCTCCACGACGACGTCCAGGCCGCCGTGCAGCGTGCTGGTCCCCGTGGTCAGGACGACGTCGCGGTTCTGCTCCAGGTTGCGGGCCTTGCGCTCGTCCACGCCGGTGACGAAGTGCAGTGCACCGTCCCGCCACACGGTGATGAGTGGTGTGACGTGCGGCCGGCCGTCGGGACGCACGGTCGTCAGCCAGCTGACCTCCGCGCGGGCCAGCAGGTCAGCCGCCTCCTCCCACGAGCGGGCGGTGGCCTCCGGGTCGCCGTAGCGGGCGTCGAGGTCGGTCGTCGGTGCGGTCGGGGTCATGGCTGCTCCTTCCTCCCTCCCCGTACCGACCCGCGGCAGCAGCGGGACTCATCGGCCGGAGGAGCGCAGCCGCCGAGCTAGAGGGCCGCCAGGGTGGCGCACTCCGCGCACAGCTGGCAGGTGTCGTAGTCCTCCGGCGGCCACACGGTCTGCTCGTCGACCGCGACGTACGCGCCGCACAGCGCCTTGCGGCTGCGGCCGGTCACCCGGCCGATGGTGGCGTGTGCGGGGCCGATCTGCCGCGGGACGAGGCCCTCCGCGCTGCCCACCGAGCCGACCATCACGACGGCGTGAGCGGTCCCGTAGGAGTAGGCGAGAGTCATGGCCCCAGGGTCGCCAGCGGCAGGGTGGGCGGGCCAGCACCCGGGGCAGCGTGTCCGGTGCACCCGTCCCAGGCGTCGCTGCCGTCACACGCATGCTCCTCCTGCCTGGCGGAACCCGTCCGGACTCAACAACCGCGGGTGGGTGACCGAAGAGCCGTCGTGATCACCACCCCCGTGCGCGCCGCGCACCGCGACGACCACGTCCGCAGCGGGTTCTGGGCGGCCGTCCCCCGGGGCGCCCGGCTCGACACGCACAGCTTCCGGGCCCGCCACCGGGTGACCACGGGGATGTTGATCGCCCACGTGCCGGTCCTGACGCTGATCGGCCTCGTCCGGGGCGTGGGCGGCTGGCTGCTGTGGGGTCAGCTCGCCGTGATCGCCGTCCTGGTGGTGCTCGGGGTGACGCTGCGCGGCCAGGGAGCTCGGGCCAGCGCCGTCGGCCTGGGCCTCATGGTCGGGGCCGACGTGCTGCTGCACGTCGGCGGCGGCCTGACCGACCTGCACATCTGGTTCTACGTGCTGCTCCCGCTGGTCGCGCTGTACCAGATGTGGACGCCGTTCCTGCTGGCCGTGGCCTTCGTCGCCGTCCACCACGCCGTCACGGGCATCTGGCTGCCGACCTCGGTGTCCACCACCCACCAGGCGCACGAGCACCCGCTGGCCTTCGCCGCCCTGCACGCGGCGTTCCTGCTGGTGGAGGCGACCTTCCTGACCTACGGGTGGAGGTTCGCCGAGCAGGCCGAGTCCGAGCGACGTGCGCAGCAGCGGCTGGCCGAGGAGCAGCAGGCCGCCCACCTGCGCGCCGAGCTCGAGCTCGTCGAGGAGCGGGCGCGCACGGCCGACGAGGTGGCCCGGAACGCCCGGGACCGGGAGGCGCGCGCCGCGCGGCTCGAGCAGCACCTCTCCGGCCTGGTGGACGCCGGCCGCCGGCTGGACGACAACGTCACCACCGCGACCGACGTCATGGAGGGGCTCCGCTCGGCGATCGCCGAGATCGCCGCCGCGGCCAGCGGCGCGACGACCACCGCCCGCGAGGCCAGCGCGCAGTCGCGCTCGGGCGCCGCGACCGTCGAGCGGCTGGCCGGGACGATGGCCGAGATCGACCAGATCGCCGGCAGCATCTCCGCGATCGCCGATCAGACCAACCTGCTGGCGCTCAACGCCACCATCGAGTCGGCCCGCGCCGGCGAGGCGGGCAAGGGCTTCGCCGTCGTCGCCGGGGAGGTCAAGGACCTCGCGTTGGAGACCGCCCGGGCCACCGAGCGGATCCGTTCCGTCGTCGACGCCGTCCGCCAGGAGGTGGACACCGCCGGGACCGCGCTGGGCGGCGTCGAGGACGTCATCCGTGGCGTCGTGGACGCGCAGGGCACGATCGCCGCCGCCGTCGAGGAGCAGAGCGCGGCGACCGCGCAGGCCCAGGAGGCCATCGCCGGGGCCTCCCGTGAGGCCGCGTGCATGGCCGCCGACCTGCAGCAGATCGTCGCCGGCGGCCGCTGACCCGCGGCGCGCGCACCGGGGGTCCTCGGCGGGCGCGGCTGCGGGGTGGGCGGAGGATGGAGGGAACGGCTGAGCAGCGGGCCACGGGTCGGCGTCACCAGGAGTCAGCCGTGCTCTCCGATCGAGCCCGCCCGGTGGTGCAGGCGACGCTGCCGCCGGTCGCCGACAACATCGCCGAGATCGCGCGCCGGTTCTACCGGCACATGTTCGAGGCCCGCCCGGACCTGCTGGACGGGCTGTTCAACCGGGGCAACCAGGCCGCCGGCACCCAGCAGGTGGCGCTCGCCGGGTCGGTGGCCGCCTTCGCCAGCGCGCTGGTCAAGACCCCGGAGCAGCTGCCCGAGCAGCTGCTCAACCGGATCGCGCACAAGCACGCCTCGCTCGGTCTGCGCCCGGACCAGTACCGGGTCGTGCACGAGCACCTGTTCTGGGCGATCGCCGACGTGCTCGGCGATGCGGTCACCCCGGAGGTCGCGGCCGCCTGGGACGAGGTCTACTGGCTGATGGCCTACGCCCTGATCCACCAGGAGCGGGGCCTGTACAGCGCACGCGGGGTGCGTCCGGAGACCGTGTGGCGGGACTGGCAGGTCGAGGAGAAGGCCGCCGAGACCGCCGACGTGGTGACCTTCCGCGTCCGGCGGGTCGACGACCGACTGGTCAAGACCTCGCTGCCGGGCCAGTACGTGTCAGTTCGGGTGCGCATGCCCGACGGGGTGCGCCAGCCCCGGCAGTACAGCCTGACCGCGGCCGACGACGGCGAGCACCGCCAGTTCTCGGTCAAGCGGGTCCGCGGCGACGGCGGGCCCGACGGTGAGGTCTCCACCCACCTGTGCGACACGGTGCGGGTCGGGGACACCCTGACCCTGTCGCTGCCCTTCGGCGACGTGGTGCTCGACGACTCCCGGCCGGCGGTGTTCGCCAGCGCGGGCATCGGCATCGCCCCGATGGCCGGCATGCTCTCCCACCTGCGGCATGCCGGCTCCCGGCTGCCGATCACCCTGCTGCACGCCGACACCGACGAGCCGTCCTTCGCCCTGCGCCGCCAGGTGCTCGACGACGTCCGCGCGCTGCCCAACGCGCACGTGCACGTCTGGTACGAGTCCGGCGCCGGCAGCGAGCTCCCGGTGGACGGCGTGCACGCCGGCACGACGGACGTCGGTGCGGTGGACCTGCCCGACGGTGCCGCGTTCTACCTGTGCGGTCCGCTGCCGTTCATGCAGGCCGTCCGCAGCGCGCTGGTCGACCGCGGCACCCCGGCCCGCGACGTCCAGTACGAGGTCTTCGGGCCCGACCTGTGGCAGGCCGACCTCCGCACCGAGCCGGCGCCCGGCAGCGGCGCGGACGGCTGACCACCGCGACCGGAGGACGCCGGACGGAGGGGCTGACGGGCGCGCCGGCGGCCGCTGACCCGCGGACGCGCAGAGGGCCCCGGTCGGCGACCGGGGCCCTCTGCTCGTGGGGTGAGTGACGGGGCTCGAACCCGCGACACCCAGGATCACAACCTGGTGCTCTACCAGCTGAGCTACACCCACCACGTCTCCCGGACGGCCGCTGGGCGGCGGGTCGACCGGGGAACCGGGTCAACGATACCGGAGCCGTCAGGCGTCCGACGCGGCCCGTCCGGGGGGGCCGGCGTCCTCGGCGGCGAACAGGGCGGCGAAGGAGTCGGTGACCCGGGTCGCGGCCGCCTGCGCCTGGGACGCCGAGGGGCCGGGGGCGTCGACGAACAGCGTCTGCCGGTAGTAGGCGAGCTCGCGCACCGACTCGAT
>DASQNB010000697.1:0-2369 GCA_035645175.1 Geodermatophilus sp. | reverse complement strand
GTGGTGAACCGGAAGCCGCCGATCAGCTCGGCGATCGCGGCCTTCTCCTCCCTGGTGCACACGTTGACGCTCATCAGCGCCTGGGCGCGCTCCAGCGCCGAGGCCTGCGTGAAGTGGACGACGTAGACCGGCGCCTGCCGGGTGTCCAGCAGCTCCTGGATCGTCTCGTGCATCGGCGTGGTCGCGTAGTAGTGGTGCAGCGGCACCGGGCGCTCGGCGCTGGCGACCAGCGCGGTGGGGCGGCCCGTGCGGCGGGTGAGGTCCTCGCGCAGCCAGCCGGTGTCGCCGAGGGTGGCGCTCATCAGCAGGAACTGCGCCTTCGGCAGCTCCAGCAGCGGCACCTGCCAGGCCCAGCCGCGGTCGGGGTCGCCGTAGAAGTGGAACTCGTCCATGACGACCAGGCCGACGTCGGCGTCGGCGCCCTCGCGCAGGGAGACGTTGGCCAGCACCTCCGCGGTGCAGGCGATGATCGGCGCGTCCCGGTTGACCGCGGCGTCGCCGGTGAGCATGCCGACGTTCTCCGCGCCGAAGACGCCGCACAGGGCGAAGAACTTCTCGCTGACCAGCGCCTTGATCGGCGCGGTGTACCAGCTGCGCCGTCCGGCGGCCAGCGCCGCGTACTGCGCGCCGGTGGCCACCAGCGACTTGCCCGAGCCGGTGGGCGTCGCGAGGACGACGTTGGCGCCGCTGACCAGCTCGATCAGCGCCTCCTCCTGCGCCGGGTACAGCGTGGTGCCGTTCGACTCCGCCCAGGCGGCGAAGGTGCTGAACAGCTCGTCGGGGTCCGCGCCGTGCGCCCGGAGGGCGGAGAGGTCGGCGGTGTCGTCGAGGAGGGGAGGGGCAGTGGCGGTCATCGTGGAGGACAGCGTGCCCGACGGCACTCCTCTTCCCGCAGGGCGCGCCGGTTCCGGTCCCCGGAGCCCGGGTAGGCGAGCGCCCGTACCGATGCCGCAACCCCGATGGAGGACCACTGTGTCCGAGCCCCGCCCCGAGTCCCAGCCCGCCCAGAAGCAGGACGTCCCCGGCACGCTGGGGGACATGGACCCCAAGCCCGACCACGGCGAGGAGAGCTACCGCGGTTCCGGTCGGCTGACCGGCAAGGCGGCGGTCATCACCGGCGGCGACAGCGGCATCGGCCGCGCCGTCGCGATCGCCTTCGCCCGCGAGGGCGCCGACGTCCTGATCTCGTACCTCAACGAGCACGAGGACGCGAAGGACACCGCCCGCTACGTCGAGGAGGCCGGCCGCAAGTGCGTACTGGTCCCCGGTGACCTCGCCGACCGGGCGCACCAGAAGACGATCATCCCCAAGGCCGTCGAGGCGTTCGGCAAGGTCGACGTCCTGGTGAACAACGCCGCGTTCCAGATGAGCCACGACTCGCTCGAGGAGATCCCCGACGAGGAGTGGGACCACACGCTGGCGCTCAACCTGACGGCGATGTTCACCCTGTGCAAGGACGCCGTCGCGCACATGCAGCCGGGCGCGTCGATCATCAACTCGTCGTCGGTGAACTCCGACAACCCGAGCCCGAACCTCATCGCCTACGCGATGACCAAGGCCGGCATCGCGAACTTCACCGCCAGCCTCGCGCAGATGCTGGCCGAGAAGGGCATCCGCGCCAACAGCGTGGCCCCGGGCCCGGTCTGGACGCCGCTGATCCCGGCCACCATGCCGGAGGAGAAGGTGGAGAGCTTCGGCCAGCAGGTGCCGCTGGGCCGCGCCGCCCAGCCGGCCGAGCTGGCGCCGGTGTACGTGCTGCTGGCCAGTGACGAGGCGTCCTACGTGTCCGGCGCACGGGTCGCGGTCACCGGGGGCAAGCCGATCCTGTGAGGAAGGACCCCGTCCTCCCCACCCTTGGCAGGCTCAGTTGAAGGCCCCCTCCCCGAGCCCTTCGCCCGCTCGGGGCACGCCAGGAGGGGGCCGCGGGACGGGGCCACCTCCTCGGCTCAGGCGGGTGGGAGCTCGGAGGTGACCCGGACCGGGTCGGTCCACGGCGTGACCGTGCCCTCCTCGGTGACCGCGCGCACCCGGTAGGTCAGGCCGGCGGCGTCGGAGAGCGCGATCTCGCGGTTGAGCAGCCCGGCGTCGGCGGGGTTCCGGCCGGTGGCCACGTCGAGGTCGACGCAGTTGCCGGGCAGCTCCTCGACGCTCGACGAGGCCCCTTCGGGGGTGATCAGCCGGGCCTCCCAGCGGGCCACCCCGGCCGGGTCGCCCCCGGCGGGGGCGAAGCAGGCCTCCCAGGTGGTGGTCCAGGAGATCGACCCGTCGTCCTGGGGGACGACGGTGTCCTCGAGGGTCGCCGACACCAGGCGGACCGGCTCCCCGGCGACGGGGAGCTCGGCCGGTGACGACGACGCGGCCGTCGGGGC
>DASQNB010000696.1:0-7016 GCA_035645175.1 Geodermatophilus sp. | reverse complement strand
AGGAGGGGCTGTCGCAGATCGTGTGGTCCCCGCTGGCCCAGGGCGTGCTCACCGGCAAGTACCTGCCCGGCCAGCAGCCACCGGCCGACAGCCGCGGCGGACACGCGGAGGCCGGCGGGTCGATGCGGCGGTTCCTGCGGGACGACGTCCTGACCCGGGTGCAGGACCTGCGGCCGGTCGCCGAGGACCTCGGCCTGTCCATGGCACAGCTGGCCGTCGCGTGGGTGCTGCAGAACCCCAACGTCGCGGCGGCGATCATCGGCGCGACCCGGCCCGAGCAGGTGCACGACAACGCCGCGGCGGCCGGCGTGACCCTCGACGCCGACGTCCTGTCCCGCATCGACGAGGTCCTCGGCGACGTCGTCGAGCGCGACCCCGCCAAGACCTCGCGCGGCTAGCGGAAGGCCGCCCTGCCCCCGCCGTAGGAGGACCGCGTCCTCCCCACCCTTCGCGAGCTCAGGGCGGGGCCCGGGACGGGGCCGCGGCGGGACGCTGCAGGGGCCGCCGTCCTCGCGGGGGTCGGCTCACGTCGGCGCGAGGCCCATCGGGCCGTAGACCTCCTGCTCGCCGTTGAAGAGGGTCACCGTGGCCACCCCGCGTTCGAGCAGCTCACGCCAGTTCTCCCCCAGCCAGGACTCCGCGTCCCCCTGGTTGTCCGTCTGCAGGACCTCGACCCCGACCGCGACGGGGTCCAGCTCCGCCCCCGAGGGGTCCTCCAGCCGCCAGTACCAGCTCATGGCCGCAGGCTATGTGCCGCGGGCCGGGTGACCGCCCACGGGGCGACCGTGCCCGGAGTGTGACCCGCGCCTGGTTACCCCGGCGATCATCGGGGGCATGTGAGGACATCGACACTCTCCCCCGTCCGGAGGACCGATGACCGACCCCACCACGGGCGCCAGCCGCGCGCCCGTCCCGCCCGCCGCTCCCGAGGACGCCTCGACCGGCCAGCTCATCGGCCAGCTGACCGAGCAGATCAGCCGACTGGTGCGTGACGAGGCCCGGCTCGCACAGGCGGAGGTCACCCAGAAGGCCAAGCGGCTGGGCGTCGGCGCCGGCCTGTTCGGCGGTGCCGGCCTGTTCGCCTTCCTCGGCCTGGCCGTGCTGATCGCCGCCGCCGTCCTCGCCCTCGCACTGGCACTGCCCGGCTGGCTGGCCGCCCTCATCGTGGCCGTCGTGCTCTTCGCCGTCGCCGGCGTGCTCGCGCTCGTCGGCAAGAAGGACGTCGACAAGGGCGCCCCGCCGGTACCGACCGAGGCCATCGCCAGCACCAAGGCCGACATAGCGACCGTGAAGGAGAGTGCACGCCGGTGAGCACCCCAGTGAGCCCCGGGCCCGACGGGCCCGACCAGACCCGCAGCGCGACGGCCGGCGGCACGACGCCGACCGACCCGGACGCCATCAAGGCCGAGATCGAGGCCACCCGTGAGCAGCTCGGCCGCACGGTCGACGAGCTGTCGCACCGGCTCGACGTCCCCGAGCGGGCCAAGGAGGGCGCCTACCGGGCCCGGGACACCGCGGTCGAGACCTACCGGGAGAACCCCCCGGCGGTCATCGGCGCCGGGGCCGGAGCCGCGGGCCTGCTCGGCCTGCTGGTGTGGCGCCGCCTCACCAAGGACCGCCGCGTCGCCAGGCGTCGGGCGAGGCGTCAGGCCAAGCAGGAGGCCAAGGTCGCTGCCGCCCGGCGCGCGGCGGCCGAGAAGGCCGCTCGCAAGGCCGCCCGGAGGAACGCGAAGGTCGCGCAGGAGAGGGCCGCCGCGCGGCAGAAGGCCAGGGCCGCCACGAGGGCCGCGGCGGCGAAGCGGACGGCGAAGAGGGCGCAGCAGGCCCGCCGGGCCGTGAGGAGGGCGAAGTGAGCAGCAAGGGAGCCAAGCTGGTCTACCGGCCGATCGGCCTGCTCAGCGGCGTCCTGGCCGGTGTCGTCTCCGGTGCGGTGTTCAAGCAGGTCTGGAAGCGCGTGGCCGACGAGGACGACGCCCCCGACGCCCTGCAGAGCGAGTACCGGATGCGCGAGGTCGTGCTCGCCGCGGCGCTGCAGGGGGCCATCTTCGCCGCCACCAAGGCGGCCATCGACCGCGCCGGGGCGCGCGGCTTCACCAAGCTGACCGGCAGCTGGCCGGGGGACTGACGTGAGCAGCACGAGGCCACGTGACAGTGCGGTCGACCGGATCCGGGAGCGGGTCGAGGAGAAGGCCGCCCGCCGTGCGGCCGCGAAGGCCGCCGAGGCCCGCGGCCCGCACCCGGACGCCGGCCGGCCGCCGACGGGGGCGCCGAGCAAGCAGGAGCTGCCGGGCATCCACGCCGAGAAGCCGACGCAGATCCCGGCGCGGGGCTGGTGGCAGATCGTCAAGCGGTCGTGGGCGGAACACAACGCCGACAACATGCCGATCATCGCCGGCGGGGTGGCGTTCTTCGGCTTCCTCGCCATCTTCCCGGCGTTGATCGCGATCATCTCGATCTACGGCCTGGTCGCCTCCCCGGAGCAGGCAGCCACCCAGATCCAGTCCTTCGCCAGCGGCCTGCCGGAGAGCGCACGGGACCTGATCACCAACCAGCTGACCTCCATCACCGCCGGCAGCGACGACGCGCTGACCACGAGCCTGGTCATCTCGGTGCTCGGTGCCCTCTGGAGCGTCTCCGGCGGGGTGGGGAACCTGGTCAAGGCGGTGAACATCGCCTACGACGAGGTGGAGACCCGCAACTTCGTCAAGCTGCGCGCCCTCTCCCTGGTGCTGACCCTCGGCGCGATCGTCTTCGTGCTGCTCACCTTCGGGCTGGTCGCCGTCCTCCCCGCTGTGATCGACGCCCTGCCCCTGGGCCCGTTCGGCACGGTGTTGATCCAGATCGCCCGCTGGGGGTTGCTGCTCCTGGTGGTGGCCGGGTCGCTGTCGGTGCTGTACCGGCTCGCTCCGGACCGGGACAACCCGAAGCTGCGGTGGGTCAGCCTGGGTTCGCTCGTCGTCACGGTCATCTGGGCGGTCGTGAGCCTGCTGTTCAGCTTCTACGTCAACAACTTCGGGTCCTACAACGAGACCTACGGGGCCATCGCCGGGGTCATCGTGCTGATGCTGTGGCTGTATCTCACCTGTTTCCTGGTGCTGCTCGGCGCGGAGATCAACTCCGAGACCGAGCACCAGACGGCGCAGGACACCACCGAGGGGCCGCCGCAACCGATGGGGGAACGCAACGCGACGGTCGCCGACGAGCTGCCCGACCCCCCGGAGCCGGGCAAGGAGGACAAGGACCCGACCCGGAAGAAGTGATGCGGGTCGGCCTCAGCGCACGTGCGAGGGGACGAAGGGCGGCCGTACGACCTGCACGGTCTGCGGCCGCCCGCGCACGTCCACGGCCAGCTCGCTGCCCTCTCCCACGCCGGACGCCGTGTCCAGCAGGGCCAGCGCGATGCCGGTGCGCAGGGACGGCGAGAACGTCCCGCTGGTCACGTCGCCGACGCGGCCGCCGTCGGCGTCGAGCACCGCCATGCCCGGCCGCGGGATGCCCCGCCCGGACGCCCGCAGGCCCCACAGCAGCCGGGCGGGACCGGCCTCCTTCTCGGCCAGCAACGCCTGCCGGCCCCAGAACGCCGGCTTGCGCCAGCCCACCGCCCAGCCGGCGCGCGCCTGGACGGGGGTGATCTCGGTCGACAGCTCATGGCCGTGCAGCGGGTAACCCATCTCGGTGCGCAGCGTGTCCCGGGCGCCCAGCCCGCACAGCCGCAGCCCCTCGTCGCGGCCGTTGTCCACCAGCACGTCCCACAGCTCACCGGCCCGCTCGGCGGCCACCAGCAGCTCGTAGCCGTGCTCGCCGGTGTAGCCGGTGCGGCACACCGTCACCTCGGCGGAGCCGCCGCCCAGACCGGTCACGAAGGACATGTAGGGCAGCTCCCCGGGGAGCCCCAGGAACGCCAGCAGCTGCGGTGACCGCGGGCCCTGCACGGCGAGGACGGCGACCTCGGTGTGCCGGTCGGTGACCGTCACACCGGCCGGCGCGGCGTCGGCCAGCCGGGCCACGACCTCGGCGGCGTTGGCGGCGTTGGGGACCAGCAGGACGTCGTCCGGCCCGTGCAGGTAGACGATCAGGTCGTCGACCACTCCCCCGGCCTGCGGGTCGCCGTCGGGCAGGCAGCACATCGTGTACTGCGCCTGGCCCGGCCCGATGCGGGAGAGGTCGTTGGTCAGGCAGCTGTCGACGAACGCCGCGGCACCGGGCCCGCGCACGGTTGCCGTGCCCAGGTGCGACACGTCGAACAGGCCCACCCGGGTGCGGACCGCCTCGTGCTCGGCCAGCACCCCGCCACCGGCGTACTCGATCGGCATGGACCAGCCGCCGAAGTCGGCCAGCTTGGCGCCGGCCGCCACGTGCCGGTCGTGCAGGGGCGAGGTCCGCGGGGTCGGCGAGGTCACGCAGGCACGCTAGCGCCGCGCGCGGCGGCTCCCTGCTCGGTCCCGCCGCGGCCCCGTCCCGGGCCGGCCCCGTCCAGAGGCCCGCCGCGAGCCTGCGAGCGGTGAGGAGGACGGGGTCCTTCTACGGAGGGGGTAGGGGCGGCCTCCCTGCAGGATCCCGCCGCGAGCCTGCGAGCGGAGGGGGGTAGGGAGGTCCTTCTAGGATCGAGCGGTGCCGCCCACGATCTCCGCCACCGACCGCCCGCTCGAGAAGACCCGCGCCGACGCCGTCGTCGTCGGCATCGGCAAGGGGCCCGACGGCCTACTGCCCACGCCCGGCGCGGAGGCCGTCGACCGGCTGTTGGGCGGCCGGCTGCTGAGCGCCCTGGCCGACCTGGGCGCCCGGGGCGCGGAGGACGAGGTCACCCGCGTCGCCGCGCTGGGCCAGGGCCCGTTCCCCGTCGTCGCCGCCGTCGGCCTCGGTGCGCCCCAGCCCGGTGGCGGGTACACCGCCGAGGCGGTCCGTCGCGCGGCCGGCGCCGCCAGCCGGGCGCTGTCGGGCCGCGGCTCGGTGGCCACCCTGCTGGCCGCGGTCGGCGGGACGCCGGACGACCAGCGCCTGCACGCGGTCGGCGAGGGCAGCCTGCTCGGCGCATACGAGTTCACCGCCTACAAGTCCGACGTCGACGGCCGTCCCGCCCCGCCGCGGGAGTTCACCGTCGTCGTCCCCGACGTCGGCGCTGCCAAGGCGCCGCTGGAGCGCGCCCGCGCGGTCGTCGGGGCCGTGACGCTGGTGCGCGACCTGGTCAACACCCCGCCCAACGACCTCTACCCGGCCGAGCTGGCCGCGCGCGGCGCGGCCGCCGGCAAGCGGGCCGGACTCAAGGTCGAGGTGCTCGACGAGGCGGCGCTGGCCGCCGGCGGCTACGGCGGCATCCTCGCCGTCGGCGGGGGCTCGGCACGCGGTCCGCGCCTGCTGCGGCTGACCTACAGCGGCCGGAAGGCCCGCAAGAAGGTCGCGCTGGTCGGCAAGGGGATCACCTTCGACAGCGGCGGCCTGTCGATCAAGCCGGCCGCGAACATGCACCACATGACCAGCGACATGGCCGGCGCCGCGGCGGTGATCGCCACCGTCTGCCTGGTCGCCGAGCTCGGCCTGCCGGTCGAGGTCACCGCGACCGTGCCGATCGCGGAGAACCTCCCGAGCGGCACCGCCTACCGCCCTGCCGACGTGGTGACCTTCCGCAACGGCAAGAAGTCCGAGATCACCAACACCGACGCCGAGGGGCGCGTCATCCTGGCCGACGCCCTCTCCCGCGCCGCCGAGGACTCCCCCGACGCCATCCTGGAGACCTCCACGCTCACCGGCGCCCAGCTGGTCGCCCTGGGGTCGCGCACCGCCGGCGTCATGGGCAGCGACGACCTGCGCGACGCGGTCGTGGCCGCGTCGGCCCGCAGCGGGGAGGCGATGTGGGCGATGCCGATGCCCGCGGAGCTGCGCCGCGGGCTGGACTCGCCGATCGCGGACTTCGTCAACGCCAACGCCGACCGGATGGGCGGCATGCTCGTCGGGGCGCACTTCCTCGCCGAGTTCGTGCCGGCCGGGGTGCCGTGGGCGCACATCGACATCGCGGGCCCGAGCTACAACACCGGCTCGCCGTGGGGCTACACGCCCAAGGGCGGCACCGGCGTCCCGGTGCGCACGCTGCTGGCCGCCATCGAGGACCTCGTCGCCGGCTGAAGGAAGACCCCGTCCTGGCAGAAGGACCCCCTCCTGGGTCCCCTCGCAGACTCGGGGACGCCCCGGAGGGGGCCTGACGCTCGGGGACGCCCTGGGCGGGGCAGAACAGTGTGATCGCCGCCGGCTGAGCGCGGCGACCGTCGTGGGGGCCCGTCGTCCAGCAGCTGCCGGACGACGGGCCCCCTGTCAGTCGAGGCGGTTCTTCTGCCGGGCGCTCCAGTCCCGCATCCGCTGCGGGTAGCCGGTGACCTGGGCGTCGTAGACGGGGATGCCGAGCTCGCGGGAGAGCCGCCGGGCGGTGTCCGGGCCGTCGATCCGGCGCCGGGTCCACTCACCGTCCGCGGCGACCAGGACGATCGTGGTCTCGGTGACCGCCGTCCGGGGCTCGACGTACCCCTCCACACCGCGCCGGCTGGCGACGAACTGCTCGAGGTGGGTGACGTCGCCCCGCCCGGCACCCCGGTCCAGCGTGCCGCGGCCCGGCGCCCGCCGCCGCAGTCGGCCCCACAGCCCCATGCCCGCTCCCGTCCCGCCCGGGCCGCGCGCGGGTCGCGACGTCCGGGCTGGCAACGGTGCTGCCCACCGACACGTTCCCGGAGTGGCAGGATGGGCCAGGATCATCCCCCGCCCGTGTGAACCGGACGGGACCCCGGCACCCGAGGAGACCTCGTGAGCTCACCCACCTCGCCCGCCGACCTGGTCATCCTCGGAGGTGGCTCGGGTGGCTACGCCGCCGCGCTGCGCGCCGCCGAGCTGGGCATGTCCGTCGTCCTGATCGAGAAGGACAAGGTCGGCGGCACCTGCCTGCACCGCGGCTGCATCCCCACCAAGGCCCTGCTGCACAGCGGCGAGATCGCCGACAGCGCCCGCGAGGGCGAGCAGTTCGGCGTCAAGAC
>DASQNB010000695.1:0-4683 GCA_035645175.1 Geodermatophilus sp. | reverse complement strand
GGCAGCGACCCGCTGGAGCTGCTCCGGGAGCGGGTGGCCCTCGCCTCGCCGCCGATCCCCGACCACGCCGTCCGGCTGGTCGAGGGGGCGGCCGAGCACGCCGCCCGCGTCGACGAGCTGATCGACCGGCACGCGCGCGGCTGGTCGATCGACCGGCTGCCCGACGTCGACCGCGCGATCCTGCGGATGGCGGTCTTCGAGCTGCTGTGGGTCGATGACGTGCCCGACCCGGTCGTCATCGACGAGGCCGTCGAGCTGGCCCGGTCGCTGTCCACCGACGACTCGCCGGCCTACGTGAACGGCGTGCTGGGCGCCGTCCTCGACGCCGAGGTGCCCACCACCTGACTGAGGACCCCGTCCTCCCCACCCTTCGCAAGCTCAGGGCGGGGCCCGGGACGGGGCCGGCCGCGGGTGCTCGTCGGGATCGACGGCCCCGACGCCGCGGGCAAGACCATGCTGGCCGACGCTCTCGCCGCCGCCCTCCCCGGGGCGGTGCACCGCGTTTCGGTCGACGACTTCCCCCGCCCGTCGGAGGAGCGCTACCGACGCGGCGAGCTGTCGCCCGAGGGCCTCTACCGGGACAGCACCGACCTGCCGCGGCTGGTCGAGGGGTGCCTGGTCCCCTTCCGGGACGGTGTCGCGGGTACCGGCCCGGCAGTGCTCGTCGTCGACGGGGTCTTCGTGCTGCGGCCGGAGCTACGCCCCTTCTGGCACCTGTCGGTGTACCTGCGGGTCCCCGAGGAGGTGAGGCTGGCCCGCGCCCTCGTCCGCGACCTCGCCCTCTACGACTCGGCGGCCGACGTCGAGCACCGGTACCGGGCGCGCTACCTGCCAGGCCAGGCGCTCTACCGTGCGAGGCCGATCCGGAGCGGGCCGCCGACGTCCTGGAGGACAACCGGGACCCGGCAGCGCCCCAGGTGCTGCGCTGGGGTCGCGGCTGAGGACCCGTGGCGCGGGGCTCGGAGGGTCCCCGACACGGGGGCTGGTCCGGCTCGGCCCGGCCGGGGACGGCACCTGGTCGCGATGTCGCCAGGCACCGTGTACCAGACAGCTGGGATCCGGGGTGAGCTGAGTCGCCATCCAGACCTCTCCGCGGCGCCAGCCGCACGGTGGACGCTCGCAGGGAACCCTGGCTGACGGCGTCGTACGTCGGCGGACGTCAGGAGGCATTGACGCGGCGCCGTGGCCGGTGGCCTCCTGGGACATACGTCATGGGGAGGAGATGTGAGCGAGCTGCTGCTGTGCGGAGCCACCGGCCATCTGGGCGGTCGCATCGCTGCCCGGTTGGCCGAACGGCGGATTCCGTTCCGGGCGCTGGTCCGGTCCGGTAGCGACACCGCGGCCCTGCGGGCGCTGGGTGTCGAGCTCAGGGTCGGGGATCTCACCGATCCGCCCAGTCTCGACCGGGCGCTGGCCGGGGTGAAGACGGTGGTCACCACCGCCAACGGCATCGGCCGGCGGCGGGCCGGGGCAGAGGACATGTCCATCGACCGGGTCGACCGCGACGGGAACGCCGCGCTCATCCGGGCCTCGGTGGCGACCGGCGTCGACCGGTTCGTGTTCGTCTCGGCGCTGGGCATGACCGACGCGATGATGGACCTGGTGCCGTTGTTCGCCGCGAAGCGGAGCACTGAGCGGTTGCTGCAGGCCTCGCCCCTGCGGTCGGTGATCGTGCGGCCGGCCGCGTTCCAGGAGACGTGGCTCGGGCCGGAGGCCGGTATCTGGCCGGACAAGCGGTGGGCGGTGATTCTCGGCGGCGGCCGCACGTCGGTGCCGTACGTCGCCGAGGACGACGTCGCCGAGGCCTGCGTGCGCCTGGCGACGATGAACGACCCGCCCGAGTCGCTGGACTTCGGCGGACCGGAGGCGCTGACCCGGCACGAGGTCGTCGACGCATTCGAGCGCACGGTCGGCGCGCGGTTCCGGCGGATCGTCGTCCCCCGCTCCGTGTTGGCGCTGGGCGCCCGGGCCCTTCGCCGGCGCCAGCCGGACCTTGCCGGGGCTCTCGGAATCGCGCTGTCCATGGACGACGGTTGCGACGTGGGCGCCGAGCCGCTGCGGGCCCTGGGCATCGAGCCGCGGCCCGCATCCGACTACATCGCCACCCGGGCACGGGAGGCCGCCCACACCTGACAGCGCATCATCCGGACAGTTCCCCGCTACAGCGTCGGGTGAGTACGGGGGACAAGGGAGATGACATCGGGACAGGTCACCGGGTACGGCCCAGCGTCGACGACGAGCGCGACTCAGCGGGCGCGACGATCGCCAGCGGGTGCTCTGCCCGGCTCGAGGCGGGGTGGCGGCTGGCCGACGGCAGCACCGCGCACGAGGAGCCCTCGCAGCTCGCGGGCCGCCTCTCGATGACGACCTCGAATGCAGCACCCGCAGCGACCCGAGCCGTTCGGGCCCAGGAACCCGTGGACGCCGCCGTCCTCGACCAGCAGGTCCAGGCCGTCCAGAGCCCGCTGCGGAGGCCGGCCCCGTCGACCGCGGTAGGTCTTGGTCACCGCCTCCATGACGACTGCCGGCACGGTGACCTCCTGGGGCGGTGGGGTGGGGGCTGCACCGTGGCACAGCGGCGTCCCCACGCTCAGGCACTCCCGCGCGTGTCGCGGTGAGCACGCTCAGCAGTGGTCATCGTGTCGCCGTGGACGAGCACGAGCGAGCAACGGTGTTGGTGTCCGAGGTGGACGTCGGCCAGCTGAGCGGTGCGGACACCGCCGACGGCGATGGGTCAGCCTCGGACGACGGTGAACGTCACCGTGTCGTCCGTGGCGGCCGTACAGGTGAGGCGCAGCGCGCCGACCGGGACACTCCGCCCCAGGTCGCAGGTGACGTCCCGGCCGTCGACACGGAGGGTCGCCCGGTCACCGTCGATCGCCGCGAGGCCGAACGTCGTCCCGAGGACGTGCGCTCGCGAGCCGCTGCCGCCGAGCGTCACCGAGCAGGAGTTCCCGGAGCAGGACACGCGGCTCACGGACCTGGACCCTGCCCCGCCGGCCGCGGACGCGCTGACCGCGCCGGACGAGACCCCGCCCCTGCCGGCGGCCGCGGTGCCGCGGCCGGAGGACGACCGAGCGCACGCCGCCAGCAGCGCGAGCAGGAGCATCGGCACGAGGGCGCCGACGTGCACGGAGACGGTGTGCGTCCTCGGGACCGAGGACAGCGCGCGGAACGGACTCCTCACGGGGCACCTCCGGACGGACGAGGGTGACCTCGACCGGTCACCGACTACTCCTCCACGAACCGGACACGGAACGAGACGGGCCACAGCTTGCCCGACAGCAGGTACTCGTCGTTGTCCAGGGCCGCGATGCCGTTGAGCACCGCGTCGGCGTTCGCACGCTGCTCCGGGTCGAGCAGCCCGGCCGCGTCCACGGCGGCGGTGACCTGTCCGCTCGCCGGGTCGATGCGGACGAGGACGTCGGACGGCCACACGTTCGCCCAGACCTGTCCGTCGACGCACTCCAGCTCGTTGAGCTGGGTCACCGGCTCGCCGTCGATCGTCACCGTGACCGAGCCGGTCTCTGCGAAGGTGACCGGATCGTGGAAGCGCAGCCGGTCGGTCCCGTCGCTGCGCACCAGGCGGGTGCCGTCGTTGCACAGCCCCCAGCCCTCTCCGTCGAGCGGCAGCTGCTGGCGCAGTGTGAGAGTGGCGCGGTCCCACTCGAGCACCACGCCGTCCTGCCAGGTGAGCTGCCAGATGCGATCCCCCGCCACGGCGATGCCCTCGCCGAACAGCTGTCCGGGCAGTGACTCGGCGCGCTGCACCTCGCCCGTTGCTGGGTCCAGCACGCGCAGCTGGGACCTCCCCTCGAGCCCGGTGCCCTCGTAGAGGGTGCCCTCGTGCAGCTCCAGCCCCTGGGTGTAGGCCGACGGGTCGTGCGGCACCTCGGCCAGGACCTCCGGGCGCAGGACCGGGATCGACTGCGCCGAGTCGCTCGTGACGACCTCCTCGAGCTGCGCCGACCCGCCCTCGGCCGGGACCTCCGCGCCGTCCCCTGAGGAGCAGCCGGACAGCACCGCGACGGTGAGGACGACGCCGACGGTCCGACGGTGGATCACACGGTTCATGGAGCGATCTCGATCCCTTCAGGCGGGGTACAGGAGTCACTCGCCGACGGGCCCGGCGTCCACGGGGCATCGCGGTCGGTCTGGCGCGGTCGGTCGCGCAGCCTCGTCCGGCGACGCCCCGGGTCTCCGAGCACGCCGAGCGGTCCAGGACGTGTGGAGGCAGTGGGAGGAGGGGCGACCGGTGTCCGGTCGCCCCTCCTCGTCACCGGTTCAGCGGCACGCCGACATCGATGCGGGGTCAGTGCACGATGTCATCGGTGCGGTGCCGCCAGCAGGGGTCGGTGATCAGTCGCTGCCACCGGCGCCACCGGCGCCACCGGCGCCACCGTCGCCACCGGTCGCCTCGGCAGGACCGGACTCCACCGTCAGCGTGCTGTCGCTCACGTTGCCCTGGACGAAGATGGCCGCGGCCGAGATGGCGAGGGCGTCCCCGCCCCGGCCGCCGTTGCCGCCGTTACCGCCCGCGCCGGCCTGCAGGGTGGTCCGTGCCGGCAGCAGGTCGACGGTCTGGTCCTCGAACATGATTCCTCCTGGAATGTCGTCGACGAATGGTGCCAGGAGAGCCGGAAATCCCTCGTACGGGCAGCCCGCAGGCGCGTTGAGTCCATT
>DASQNB010000694.1:0-2622 GCA_035645175.1 Geodermatophilus sp. | reverse complement strand
GGGTGCGCGGCGCTCGACCACCTGGGACCTCCTCGGATCGCGTCGGTCCACCCTGGCAGGCCGCGCCTCCCCCCGCAGGCGGCACCCCGGTCGGGCCGGTCCAGTCGGCGGTGCAGCGCCGACACGGGACCGCGGTCCGGGTACGGGGGCACGGGTCTCCTCTCCTCCCCCGCCGGAGATCATCGGCCCGGGCACCGTCCCCCGCGACCCGGGCGCCGCTCAGTCCAGCCGGGTGGCCCGCACGGTCAGCAGCTCCCCGCCGTCGTCGTCGCCCGGCAGCAGTGCGGTGTCCACGACCTCGGTCCCGTCGCCCGGCGCGACCGGCAGCCAGCGCGCCCACCAGCGCAGCAGGTGCTCCAGCCGCGCCTGCCGGTGCCGGGGGCGGGCGGTGCGGCCCAGGTCCGAGCCCTCCCCCGGGAACAGCAGCAGCTCCGCCGGGACGCCGCGCCGCCTGAGGTCCGTGTAGAGCCGCAGCCCCTGCTCGGGCGGGAAGCGCCGGTCGTCCTCGCCGTGCACCACGAGGGTCGGCGTGAGGACGTCCGCAGGGCGGGCGGGCGGGTCGGCGCCGAGGACCTGGTCGACGAACCACCAGCCGACGTCGGAGGAGCCCACGAGACCGGCCGGATCGGTCAGCGCCCCCTCGACGACCGCAGCGGCGAACCGCGTCGTCCGCCCGGCGAGCACGGTGGCCAGCCAGCCGCCGTAGCCGGTGCCCATCACCCCGATCCGGTCGGCGTCGAGGGCCGGGTCGGTCAGGACGGCGCCGAGGAACGCGGCGACGTCGTCGGCATCGACCGTGCCGCCCGCGCTGCGCACCGCCCGGGCGTGGGCCTGCCCGTAGCCGGCGGAGCCGCGCGGGTTGCACCGGACGACGGCGTAGCCCGCGGACACCAGCGTCTGGGTGTCCACCGACAGCGACCAGCCGTCCTGCCGGTGCGGCCCGTCGTGCAGCAGCAGCAGCACCGGGTGCGGTCCGGGCCCGTCCGGTGCGGTCACCCACCCGTGCACCTCGCCCCCGTCCGGCCCGGGAGCGGTGCGCTCGACGGACCGGTGCAGGCGCCCGGTGGCACCCAGCGCGCGGCCGAAGCCGGTGAGCAGCCGCCGCCGGCCCGGCGTGACCGCGATCAGCTCGCCGGCCGAGCGGTCGTGCCCCACGGTGGCGACGGCGACCCCGCCCGCCGCCGCGACCCCGTGCACGGTGAACGGCCCGTCGACCAGGGGCTCCGGCGGCCTGCCGTCCAGCGGGACGCGGAGCAGCTCGACGGCGCCGCGCCGCTGCACGCCGAGGTGGGCCGCTCCCCCGGCCAGCACGATCGCCGATGTCGCGTCGCCCCGGTCGGTGGCGGCGGGGTCGAGCACCGGCTCGGGCGCGCCGCCGGTCGTGGGCACGCGGCACAGCGTGGCGCCGCGGCCGGCGACGTCGAGCCCGTCGCGGCCCAGGTCCAGGCGGGCGGTCAGCCAGATCCAGCCGCCGGAGGGGTCGTAGGCGGGCAGCGAGCAGTCCGCCCGGCCGTCGGTGACCCGGCGCAGCGTCCCCCCCACGGCCGGGACGGCGTACACGTCGTGCACCAGGTCGCGGTCGGCGCGCGCGTGCCGGGCCGAGACGAACGCCAGCTCGGCGCCGTCCGGGCTCCAGGTGACGTCGACGTCGTCGGCGGCACCGTCGGTGACCTGCCGGGGCCGCGGCAGCGGCGTCCCGTCGTCCGCCCCGTCGGACGGCAGGTCGAGGACGAAGACGTGGCTGTGCCGGTCGGTGAGGACCCCGACGCCGTCGGCCTGCCAGCGCAGCGTGGTGACCAGCCACGGCGGCTGCGCGGCGCGGTCGGCGCCGGAGCGGTCCACCTCGGGCACGCGGGCGGTGTAGGCCACCCGGCGCGAGTCCGGCGACCACACCGGCCGGCCCGCGCCCAGCGGGTGCTCGGGGAGCCGCCGGGGGGCGCCACCGGCCGTGGGCAGCAGGTGCAGCTGCGGCGACCCGCCCGGCTCGGTGCCCCGGTAGGCCAGCCACCGGCCGTCCGGGGAGAACACCGGGTCGGTGTCCCGCGTCCCGGCGGTCAGCGGTCGGGCCGGCGCCGACCCGTCGGTGGGCACGGCCCACAACCGGCTGCGGTCGACGTCGCCCGCGAGGTCGGGCCGGGCGACCGCGACGACGGCCATGCGGCCGTCCGGAGAGACTGTGGGGGCGCCGGGTGTGCGCAGCAGCGCGAGGTCCTCAGGGCGCACGGTCGTCGAGCTCTCCGTGCTCCGGCGTCAGCGGCGGCGGGTGTCCTCCCCGGCGCCCCGTTCGCCCGAGGTCCCCTGGTCGGTCAGCCGGGGCTCGACCTCGGCGAGGGCCTCCGGGCCACGGTCGGGGATCCGCTCGGCGACCTCGGGCTCCACCACCGGCTCGTCCCGCTCGACCGGCATGCCGCGGGTCTTGAGCAGGCTGGCCACCGTGGCGATCACCAGGACCCCGAGGATCACCGTGAGCGACAGCCAGATCGGGATGGTGGGAACGGCGTCGATGTGCTCACCGCCGTTGATGAACGGCAGCGTGTTCTCGTGCAGGGCCTCGAGGACGAGCTTGACGCCGATGAAGGCGAGCACGACGGCCAGCCCGATCGACAGGTAGACCAGCCGCTT
>DASQNB010000693.1:0-4986 GCA_035645175.1 Geodermatophilus sp. | reverse complement strand
GTGGCCAGGACGGCGTCCCGCGCGGCGCCCCAGCCGGTCCACGTCATCGGCGCCAGCCAGGCCACCAGCAGGAGCAGTGGGGTCGTCCAGCCGCCGGTGAGGTCGTGGAGCCAGCCCAGTACCAGCGGTCCGGCGGCGGCCAGGAGGTAGCCCAGGCATGGAGCCACCCCGCCGATCCGGGCGGAGGTGAGCGGCGTGGGGCTGCGCAGCACGATCGGGTTCGCGAGGGCGAAGCCGCCTCCCCGGGCGCAGGAGAGCGGCCCAGCGGGACCGCGTCGTCCCCCCGCCGCCCATCGCCGTCAGCTCACCACGCCGGCGGCACGCCTCTGGAAGCGGCGCCGTCTCCTTTCCCGTGGGCGTCGGCTGGCGGACCGGCATACGGTACGGGATCGTGACCCAGGTCTCCCCGTATGACGGAAGGTGAGCGCATGAGCATCCTCGGTACGCGCGTGGTCCGCACCGAAGACCCGCTGTTCCTCACCCGTGGTGCGACCTACACCGACGACCTGGTGGACGGCCGGCTCGCCGGGGCGCTGCACGCGACCTTCGTGCGCTCCACCGTCGCCCACGGCCGGCTGCTGTCGGTCGACACCTCCGCCGCACTGGAGGCGCCGGGTGTGGTCGCGGTCGTGACGGCGCAGGACGTCGGCGACCTGGTGCCCATCCCACCGCCCTTCCCCTTCATCAATTCCGCGATGACCCGCCCCTGGCTGGCCTCGGACCGCGTCCGGTTCGTCGGTGACCCGATCGCCGTCGTCCTCACCGAGGAGCGGTACCAGGGCGAGGACGCCGCGGAGATGGTCGCCGTCGACATCGACCCGCTGCCCGCCGTGGTCGGCACGGCCGAGGCGGCCAAGGACGAGGTCCTGCTGTTCCCCGAGGCGGGCACCAACGTCATGGCCTCCTTCGGTGAACCCGCGCCGGCGGACTTCTTCGACGGCTGCGAGGTCGTCGTCACCCAGCCGATGGTCAACCAGCGGGTCGCTCCGGTGCCGCTGGAGAGCCGGGCCACGGCCGCCGCCTGGGGTGAGGACGGCCGGGTCACCGTCTGGTGCACCAACCAGGGCGCCCAGCAGGCCCGGGGTCAGTTCGGGGACTGGCTGAAGATGGATCCCGACCTGATTCACCTGATCACCCCCGACGTCGGCGGCGGCTTCGGCGCCAAGATCGGTGCCGACCCCGAATACGCCCTGATCGCCTGGGTGGCCAAGCACGTCGGCCGGCCGGTGCGCTGGGCGGAGAGCCGGTCGGAGAACCTGATCGGCATGCTGCACGGCCGGGCCCAGGACCAGGTGGTCACCATCGGGGGCCGCCGGGACGGCACGATCGAGGCATACAGCCTGGTCGCGGAGCAGGACTGCGGGTCCTACCCCCGGATCGGGGCGGTGCTCCCCACCCTGACCATGCTGATGGCCCCCGGGGTCTACGGATTCCCGAAGGTGCACGCGCAGGCGCGCGCCCTGGCCACGACGACGACGTCGATCGGGGCCTACCGGGGCGCCGGCCGGCCGGAGGCGACGGCGGCGCTGGAGCGGGCGATCGACCTGTTCGCCGCCGAGATCGGGATGGACCCGGCCGATGTGCGCCGGAAGAACCTGCTGCCGGCGTTCAGCGAGCCGCACACCACGCCGATGGGCGCCACCTACGACAACGGCGACTACACCGTGGCGCTGGACAGGGCGCTCGAGGCCGCGGGCTACGCCGAGCTGCGGGCCGAGCAGGCCCGGCGGCGGGAGCGCGGCGACGTGCGCCAGCTCGGCATCGGGATGTCGGTCTACGTCGAGATCACCGGGGCCGACAACGGCGCCGGCACCGGGGAGGCCGCCTCGCTGGAGGTCCACCCCGACGGCACCGCGACGGTGCTCACAGGCACCTCGCCGCACGGCCAGGGGCACGCGACCGCGTGGGCGATGATCGCCAGCGACCAGCTCGGCATCCCGGTGGAGAAGATCACCGTCGTGCACGGCGACACCGACCGGGTGTCGCAGGGCGGCGGCACGATGGGTTCGCGCAGCCTGCAGCAGGGCGGCGCGGCCGTGCACCAGGCGGCCGGCGAGCTGGTCGAGCTTGCCAGGAAGCGGGCCGCGGAGAAGCTGGAGGTCGATCCCGAGGACCTGGTCGTGGACCTCGGTCTGGCCGGGCTCGCCGTCCGCGGCACGCCCGGGACGGCGATCACCTTCGCCGAGCTGGCCGCCGACGAGCAGCTCCTGGTGCAGAGCAGGTTCGACGCCGCCGCCCCGACGTTCCCCTTCGGTGCCCACGTGGTCGTGGTCGAGATGGACGTCGAGTCGGGCAAGGCCGAGGTCGCCCGGCTGATCGCGGTCGACGACGCGGGCACGATCCTCAACCCGCTGCTCGCCGAGGGGCAGCGGCACGGCGGCTACGCCCAGGGCGTCGCCCAGGCGCTGCTGGAGGAGGTGCTCTACGACGAGGACGGGAACCCGACGACCTCGACGCTGGCCGACTACCCGTTCATCTCGGCCACGGAGCTGCCCAGCTTCGAGCTGGTCGAGATGGCCACCCCGACCCCGATGAACCCGCTCGGCGCGAAGGGCATCGGCGAGGCCGGGACGATCGGCTCCACCCCGGCGGTGCAGAACGCAGTGATCGACGCGGTGGCCCACCTCGGCGTCCGGCACATCGACATGCCCACCACCCCGATGCGAGTGTTCCGGGCCATCCAGCAGGCCCAGGGAGGCAACTGATGCAGGTCTCGATAACCGTCAACGGACAGCAGCGCACCGACGAGGTGGAACCCCGGCTGCTGCTGGCGCACTACCTCCGGGACGTCTGCGGGCTCAAGGCCACGAACATCGGCTGTGACTCGACGTCCTGCGGGGCGTGCACCGTCGTCGTCGACGGCCTGACCGTGAAGAGCTGCACGGTGCTCGCGGCGCAGACCGACGGCGGCCAGGTCACCACCCTGGAGGGGCTGGCCGGGCCGGACGGCGAGATGCACCCGGTGCAGGCGGCCTTCCGCGAGGAGCACGGCCTGCAGTGCGGGTTCTGCACGCCCGGCATGGTGATGGCGGCCATCGGCGTGCTGGCCGACAACCCCGACCCCAGCGACCGCGAGGTCCGCGAGGGCCTGGAGGGCAACCTCTGCCGGTGCACCGGCTACCACAACATCGTGCGGGCGGTGCAGACCGCCGCCAAGTCCGGCCCGGCCGCGGGCCAGGTGCCCTCGGCGCAGGAGGTGGAGGCATGATCCCCTCGCAGTTCGACTACGTGAAGGTGCGGTCGGTCGACGAGGCACTGGCCGCGCTCACCGAGCACGGCGAGGACGCCAAGCTGCTGGCCGGCGGGCACTCACTGCTGCCGATCATGAAGCTGCGGCTGGCCGTGCCGTCCGTGCTGATCGACATCAGCGGGATCAGCGACCTGTCCTACGTCCGGGTCGAGGGCGACGAGGTCGCCATCGGCGCGGGCACCCGGCACCACGAACTGGAGCGGTCCGAGGTCGCCCGGGCCGAGGTGCCGCTGCTGCCGCACACGGCCGGCCGGGTGGGCGACCCCCAGGTGCGGCACCGCGGCACGCTGGGCGGCACCGTGGCGCACAGCGACCCGGCGTCGGACCTGCCGACCGCGCTGCTGGCCCTCGGCGGCACCGTCGTCGTCCAGGGGCCCGGTGGGCGGCGAGAGGTGCCGATCACGGAGTTCTGGACCGGCTTCTTCGAGACGGCGCTCTCGCCCGACGAGCTGATCATCGAGGTGCGGGTGCCGCGGACGGGCAGCGCCGGGTGGGGCTACGAGAAGTTCACCCGGCGGGAGAACGACTGGCCGATCGTGTCAGCCGCCGCGGTGCAGGGCCGGGTCGCGCTGGCCAACATGGGCGGATCGGTGATGCGGGCGACGGCGACCGAGGAGGCGCTCGCCCGTGGCGCGTCCATCGCCGAGGCCGCAGCGCTGGCCGACCAGGGCACCTCGCCGACCTCGGACATGCACGCCGACCAGGAGTACCGCCGTCACCTCGCCCGGCTGCTCACCCGCCGGGCGCTGGAGAAGGCGGCCGGGGCTCCCGCAGCCGCAGCCTGAAGACGGACCCTCTCCCCGAGCCCTTCGTCGAAGGACCTCCTCCTCCCCACCCCTCGCAAGCTCGGGGCGGTGCCCTGGAGGAGGCCGACGCCGGGAGAGAGCCGTTCAGCCGGCGGGGGTGAGCATCCCGGCGCCGACGGTGGCGTTGGTGGCCTCGTCGACCAGGATGAAGCGCCCGGTCACCCTGTTGCGGGTGTAGTCGTCGACGAACAGCGGCTGGGTGGCCCGCAGCCGCACCCGGCCGATGTCGTTGAGGCCCAGCTCGGTGGCGTCGCGGTCGCGGTGCAGCGTGTTCACGTCGAGCCGGTAGGCCAGCTCCTTGACCATCGCGCGCACCGTACGGGTCGTGTGCTTCACCGCGATCCGCTGACGCGGCCGCAGCGGCTCGTCGGCCATCCAGCAGATGAGCGCGTCGAGGTCCTGGGTGGCCGTCGGGGCGTTCTCCGGCTTGCCGACCAGGTCGCCACGGGAGACGTCGAGGTCGTCGGCCAACCGCATCGTCACGGCCATCGGCGGGAAGGCCTCGTCCACCGGACCGCGCGGGCCGTCGATGCCGACGATGGTCGTCGTCAGGCCGCTGGGCAGCACCTGCACCTCGTCGCCGGGGCGGAACACCCCGCTGGCGACGGTGCCCGCGTAGCCGCGGTAGTCGTGGTGCTCCTCGGTCTGTGGCCGGACGACGTACTGCACGGGGAACCGGGCGTCGGTGAGGTTGCGGTCGCTGGCCACGTGCACGTGCTCGAGGTGGTGCAGCAGCGTCGGGCCCTCGTACCAGGGCGAGTTCTGCGAGTGGGTGACGACGTTGTCCCCGTGCAGCGCGGAGATGGGGACGACGGTCAGGTCCGGCACGCTCAGCTTGGCGGCGAAGGCGCTGAACTCGTCGGCGATCCCGTCGAAGACCTCCTCCGACCAGCCGACGAGGTCCATCTTGTTGACCGCGACGACCAGGTG
>DASQNB010000692.1:0-4662 GCA_035645175.1 Geodermatophilus sp. | reverse complement strand
GCTCGCTGGGCTTCGGCAAGGGGAACTTCAAGGCGCTGTTCGAGGCCATCGAGCGTGAGCAGGCCCGGCGCGGCAACTCCTGACCGTGAGGGCGGCCCCCTGCAGGTAGGAGGACCCCGTCCTCCCCACCCCTCGCAGGCTCAGGGCGGGCCCCTGGACGGGGCCGCGCCCGGAGGGGCCTGGCGCGAGCCTGCGAGTGGCGGGGGGCAGGGGGCAGGGGGTCCTCCTTCAGCGCAGTGCGGCGCCGACCCTCTGGGCAGCGGCGGTCACGGCCCGCCCGACCCGCCCGGTGTCCGCACCCTCGTCGACGAAGACCACGGCGAGTGCGGCCCGGGCGCCTCCGTCCGGACCCAGCACCGGCGCGGCGATCGACCGCAGACCGGCGATGACCTCGCCGTGCGAGCTGGCCCAGCCGACCCGGCGGGCCTCGCGCAGCGCCTCCCGGTCCTCCGGCGACGGGGCCTCGGGCATCAGCAGGGCCAGGCCGGGCGCTCCCTGGCCGACCGGGTGGCGCGTGCCCGGGCGGTAGACCACGTGCGCTGCCGTGTCCTGTGGCTCGACGCTGGTCA
This sequence comes from Geodermatophilus sp., assembly GCA_035645175.1. Classification (GTDB taxonomy): domain Bacteria; phylum Actinomycetota; class Actinomycetes; order Mycobacteriales; family Geodermatophilaceae; genus Geodermatophilus. The sequence goes on along the minus strand of DASQNB010000692.1, from coordinate 4,093 downwards.
CGGTCACGGTCTCGTCGCCCGCGCGGACGACGAGGAAGGCGGTCATCCCCAGCTCCGTGACCAGGGCGTTGAGCCAGGGGAGGGCTGCGGTCTGCAGGTCGGCACGCACGCCCCGCGCCAGCCCGGCGATCCCGAGGCCGAGCCAGTAGTGCCCGGCGGGATCCCGCTCGACGAGCTGGTGGTCCTCCAGCGTGCGCAGCAGGCGGTAGGTGATCGACCGGTGCAGACCCAGAGCCTGGCCGATCTCGGCGATCGGCTGCGGCCTGCCCACCGCGGCCAGGTGCTCGAGGACCCGCAGGCCCCGGTCCAGCGTCTGCGACTGCGGCGTGCCCCCGCCCTGGCCCCCGTCGTTGCCCTCGGCCATCGCCGTCCCTCCCCGTGCCACGCCCGTGCGCTCCCAGCCTACGGTCGCCCGCCCTCGGGTCCGGGTGGGCGCGGACGGTGCACGGGGGAGGTGTCGACGCGTGCACGGGATGGCCGGGACCACCGCCACGGGCGGGTGCACCGGACGCGACACCGCCCTCGCGGGCCGGGCGGTGTCGCGTCGTCGGTGGGGCTCAGCCGTTGATCACCTGGGGCACGGCCACCGACTTCAGGCCCTCCACCCCGAACTCCAGCCCGTATCCGGACTTCTTGACCCCACCGAAGGGGATCATGGGGTGCACGCCACCGTGGGAGTTGATCCAGACGGTGCCGGCCTCGAGCCGGGCGGCCACGGCGCGCGCCGCGTCCCGGTCGCTGCTCCAGACCGAGGCACCCAGGCCGACGTCCAGCCCGTTGGCCATCGCCACGGCCTGGTCGACGTCCTCGTAGCGCACGATCGGCAGCGCGGGACCGAACTGCTCCTCGGCCACCAGCGGGTTGTCGTCGTCCACGTCGGCCACGATCGTGGTGGGGTAGAAGTGGCCGGCCGCGTCGGGGTCGGGGTCGCCGCCGACCAGGACCTCGGCCCCCGCGTCCCGCGCGGCGTCGACGAGCCGCGCGACGACCTCGTACTGCGCGCGGTTCTGCAGCGGGCCGAGCACGTTCTGCTCGTCGAGTCCGCGACCCATGGGCATGGCGCGCGCGACCTCGACCAGGGCCGCGCAGACCTCGTCGTGGACGTCGGTGTGCACGTAGAGCCGCTTGAGCGCCGCGCACGTCTGGCCGGTGTTGATGAACGCACCCCAGAACAGGTCCTGGGCGATCGCGCGCGGGTCGACGTCGGGCAGGACGATGCCGGCGTCGTTGCCGCCGAGCTCCAGGGTGAGGCGCTTCACGGTGTCCGCCGAGCTGCGGATGATCGCCTGGCCGGTGGCGGTGGAGCCGGTGAACATCAGCTTGTCCACGTCGGGGTGGCCGGACAGTCGCGCGCCCACCTCGCGCCCCCCGGCGACGGCGGTGAGCACGTCGGCGGGGAGCGCGCTGTTCAGGACCTCCACCAGGGCCAGCACGCTGAGCGGCGTGTACTCCGACGGCTTGACCACCACGGTGTTGCCCATCCGCAGGGCCGGGGCGACCTGCCAGACGGTGATCATCATGGGCCAGTTCCACGGCCCGATCGCGCCCACGACGCCGACCGGCCGGTAGTGCAGCTCGGCGTGGGTGTCCTCGTCGTCCACCACGATCCCGCCCGGGAGCTCGGTCGCCGCCGTGGCGCGCAGCCAGGCGGCGCAGGCGCCGACCTCGAAGCGGGCGTTGGGGCCGTTGAGGGGTTTGCCCTGCTCACGGGAGAGCAGCTCGGCGAGAGGCTCGGCCGCCGCCTCGACCGCGTCGGCGGCACGCAGCAGCAGGTCGATGCGGTCGGAGTCGGCGCGGGCACCCCAGGCCGGCTGCGCGGCGCGGACGGCGGCGACGGCACGGTCCAGGTCTTCGGCGGAGCGGTCGGCGACCCGGCCCACGACCTCGCCCGTCGCCGGGTCGAGGACCTCGCGGCCATCGGGGTCGGTGATGCCGGCCAGCAGGCTCTCGTACGTGGGCGTCTCCGACGTGGTGGTCACGGGGGTGGTCACGGTGGGAGTGGTCATCGTCGGCCTCCCGGCGTGGTGGACGGTGCGGTGCGAAGGGGGACTGCGGTCGGGGAGCCGGCCGGTGGCGGCGCGGTCACCGCGCGGGCTCGATGCGGCCGGTGACCTCGCCGAGCGAGATGCGTCCGCCAGAGGCGCCGGGTGCGGTGGCGGTGAGCGTGACGACGTCGCCGTCCTCGAGGAAGGTGCGGGTCGTGCCGTCGGGCAGCTCCAAGGGCTCCGTGCCGCCCCAGGAGAGCTCGATGAAGGAGCCGCGCTGGTCCTCCGCCGGGCCGGAGACGGTGCCGGAGGCGAACAGGTCGCCGGTGCGCAGGCTGGCGCCGTTGACCGTCATGTGGGCGAGCTGCTGGGCCGGCGTCCAGTACATGAGGTCGAACGGCGGGCAGGAGACGAGCCGGCCGTTGAGGCGGACCTCGATGGCGATGTCGAGACCCCAGGGCTCGGCGTCGGTGTCGTCGAGGTAGGGCAGCAGCGGCACGTCACGGACGGGCGGCCGCACCCGGGCGCTCTCCAGCGCGGCCAGCGGGACCACCCACGGGGACACCGAGGTGAGGAAGGACTTGCCGAGGAAGGGGCCCAGCGGCACGTACTCCCAGGACTGCAGGTCGCGGGCCGACCAGTCGTTGACCAGGCAGACGCCGAACACGTGCTCGGGGAAGGCCTGCAGCGGCACCGCCCGGCCGAGCTCGGACGGCGTCCCGACGACGAAGCCGACCTCGGCCTCGATGTCCAGCCGCTGCGAGGGGCCGAACGTGGGCGCGTCGTCGGTCGGCGCCTTGCGCTGGCCGTGGGGTCGGACGACCGGGGTGCCGGAGACCTGCACGGTGCCGGCCCGGCCGTGGTAGCCGATGGGCAGGTGCTTCCAGTTCGGCGTCAGCGGGGCGGAGTCGGGGCGGAACATCCGCCCGAGGTTCTCCGCGTGGTGCTGGGAGCTGTAGAAGTCGACGTAGTCGGCGACCTCGACGGGCAGGTGCAGCGTCACTTGCGACCGCGGCACCAGGCGCGGCTCCACGGCGCCGCGGTGCCCCTCGTCGGTGAACCACTCGGTGAGCCGGGCGCGCAGGTCCGCCCACGCCTGCGGCCCACGGGCCAGGAAGGCGTTGAGCGAGCCGGTGGCGTGCACGTCGTCGCCGGTGGCCGCGGTGAGGTCGAGGACGGCGTCCCCGATCGCGACCCCGGTGCGCGGCGCGGTGCCCGGGGTGGAGAAGACGCCGTAGGGCAGGTTGTCGACCCCGAACCCGGTGTCGGGCGACAGGGGGAGCCACGTCATCTCGGGGTCCCCGCGGAGACGTGGAGCACCAGCGGAGCGTCTTCGTGGGGGTTTCTCATGCGGGAGTCCGTTCGAGGGTGGGCAGCAGGCTCAAGCGCACGAGGTCGTCGACCGGCTCGAGCACGCTGCAGGTGCCGAAGGAGGTGAAGACGGCGCGGGCGCGGGCGACGCGGTCGGGCGACCAGCCCCCGACGAGGCCCCCGGGGTCGTCCTGGCGCAGCCACCGCTCGGCCGCCGCGGCGGGTTCCCCTGCCGCGAGCGCGTCGCAGGCGGCGAGCAGGTTGAGGAAGCCGTGGTGCGCGAAGCCCGTGGCGGCGTCGGTGTGCCGGACGGCGGAGTGCAGGCCGGCGGTGCACTTGAGCGCCACGCCGCGGGCCACACAGGCGGCCAGGGTCGCCGCGAGCTCCTCGGGTGAGGGGAACAGCGCGGCGCGCACCCCGCCGGTGCGCAGCTTGGCCCGGTGACCCGTGCCGGCCAGCACGTCGAGCACCTCGTCGCGGGCCGCGGAGCGGGGCAGCTCGACCGCCGCGGGCACGCCGGCCGGCAGCACGCCGTCGACCACCCGGACCGCCTCCCGGGCCGCCGTGGCGTCCGCGGCGACCGGCACCTCGACCGCGGCCAGGACCAACCCCGGGTGCGCGTCGACCAGGGCCGCGGCGGCCGGCAGGTCACCGGCCGCCGCGATCACCGAGACGCCGAACGGCACTTCGTCGTCCCCTGAGCCGTCCCCCAGGTGCTCGGACAGCTCGCCGAGCCGGGCGGCCGGGACGACGAACGGCCCGACCAGCTCGCCCAGCCGCGCCCGCAGCTCCCGGTG
>DASQNB010000691.1:0-10862 GCA_035645175.1 Geodermatophilus sp. | reverse complement strand
GTGGTCTCGCCGGTGCCGCGCTTCTTCGGGCGGGTCTGCTCGGGCCGGCGGGCGACGAGCAGCCGCTCCCCGGCGAGGGTCAGCTCGCAGGAGACCTCGGTGCGGGTGGCGGCGTCGGCGTGGTCGCTGCGCAGCCGCTTCTCCTCGCCGCGCACTCCCGGCACGGTGCCGTAGAGGGCGAACACGACGGCGTCCAGCAGCGTCGTCTTGCCCGCCCCGGTCGGCCCCCACAGCAGGAACAGCCCGTCGCGGGCGACGACGTCGACGTCGACGGTCTCCGTGCCGGCGAACGGGCCGAACGCGGTGATCGAGAGCGAGTGCAGCCTCACCGGGCGAGCTCCTCTCGGGCCGCCGCGCCCAGCGCCCGGACCAGCAGCTCGCGCTCGGCCTCGCTCACGCCGACCCCGCCGCGGACGTGGGTGACGAACTCCCCGGCCACCTCCAGGTCGCTGCGGCCGCGCAGCCGCTCCTGGTAGCTGCGCCCGTCTCCCCCGCCCGCGCTCCCGGACCACTCCAGGTGCACGCAGTGCGGGAAGCGGGCCTGCAGCTGCCGCATCGGGTCGGCCGGGCGGACGGCGTCGGTCAGCCGGGCCGAGACGAAGTGCTCCTCGACGGCTGCGTGCGCCGGGTCGGCGAGCAGCTCGTCCAGGGTGCCGGTGAGCACGGTCAGCGGGCGCGGGGTGGGCAGCGCCAGGGCGCGGACGCCGGCCAGCCCGGTGGCGTCGAGGTCGACCAGCCACACCTGCTTGTCCTGCCCGGCCTCGCCGAAGGAGTACGCCAGCGGCGAGCCGCTGTAGCGCAGTCGCGGGGTGATCGTCTGCGGCCGGTGCAGGTGCCCCAGCGCCACGTAGTCGACGCCGTCGAACACCGGCGCGGGCACCAGGTCGACCCCGCCGACGCAGATGTCGCGCTCGCTGTCGCTGGGCACGCCCCCGCCGACGAAGGCGTGCGCCAGGACCACCGAGCGGGTGTCGGGGCGGAGGAACAGGTCGCGGCGCACCCGGTCCATCGCCTCGGTGAGCACCGCCTCGTGCGTCCGGGCTGTGCTGTTCTCCCGCCCGCCCCCGCCGAGCTCGTGCCGGGCGATCTCCGGCTCGAGGTAGGGCAGCCCGTAGACGGCGACCTCGCCGTGCTCGTCGCGCAGCAGGACCGGCTCGTCGAGCCCGGCGGTCGTGGCGCGCACGTGCAGGCCGGCGACCGACAGCAGGCCGGAGAAGGTGCCCAGACGGCGAGCGGAGTCGTGGTTTCCCGGCGTGAGGACGACGGCCGCCCCGGCCCGCAGCAGCCGGCCGACCACCCGGTCGAGGACGCCGGTCGCGTCGGCGGAGGGCACCGCACGGTCGTAGACGTCACCGGCGACGACCACGGCGTCGACCGACTCGGCGACGACGACGTCGGCCAGCCCGGCGAGCACCGCCTCCTGCTCGCGCAGCAGGTCGGCGCCGTGCAGGGAGCGGCCGATGTGCCAGTCCGAGGTGTGCAGCAGCCGCATGGCCGCGGAGGGTAGGTCGGGGTACCGACAGGTTCGCCCAGCCACGCCGTGACGGTCCCGTCACACCCCGGCTCAGAGGCGGGTCGTGCGCTGCCCGGTGGACCAGCCGGCCGGAGTCCAGCCGCCGTCGTCCCACCGTGCCGCGTCCCGGCCGGCCGCCCCGTGCGGGTGTGCACCGCGCCGGTCGGCGTCCTCCTCGATCAGCGCGACCAGCAGCTGCTGGACGCCGTCGCAGTCGGGCACCCGCTCGAGCACGGTGGCCCCGCCGTCGCCAGCGGACTCGATGGTCAGCGTGCCCGAGCGCACCAGCCGCTGACCCAGCGTCTGCCGGAAGGAGACGTCGGCGATCCGGGACAGCGCGATGTCGCGGCCGCGGCGGGCGAGCACGCCCTCGCGCAGCAGCAGACGGTGGGTCGTGACCACGTGGTGCGTGGTGCGCCAGCGCAGCACCGGCCGCAGGACGGCGACGACGAGGAGGACCAGCGCGAGCCCGGCGACGACCGCCCGGACGGTGCCCTGCGCGGAACCGGGCGGCACCAGCGCCGCGGCGTAGGAGGTGCCGCCCACGACGAGCAGCAGGACGAGCACCGGCCGGGCGAGGGTCAGCCAGTGCGGGTGCAGGTGCCGGACGACCTCTTCGTCCTCGGCGAGCAGCTTGTCCGGGTAGGGCACACGGACAGGATGACCGAGGGTGATCCTCCGGTCACGCCTCCCGCGCCGGTGTGCGCACGTGTTGCACGTCGCCGCTGGCCAGCTCGACCGGGCCCGCCGCCGTCCGGACGACCAGCCGGCCGTCCCAGTCGACGGATTCGGCGACCCCCTCGAGCGTGGCGCCGTCCGGGAGCGTGACGACGACCTGCGCCCCGATCGTCGAGCACCACGCCAGGTAGTCGCGGGCCAGGCCGCTGGCGACCGGGTCGCCGAGGGCCTGCGTCCAGGGGAGGTAGCGGCGCTCGAAGCCGCGGAGGAACCGCAGCAGCACCGCCGCTCGGTCGACCGGGCGCCCCGCAGCCAGCGCCAGCGAGGTGCCGGTCCCGGGCAGCTCCTCGGCGCGGGTGGAGACGTTGAGGCCCACGCCCACGACCACCGCACCGCCGCCGACCTCGGCGAGGATGCCGGCCAGCTTGGCGCCGCCCGCGGCGAGCAGGTCGTTGGGCCACTTCACCGAGGCGCGCACGCCGGGCACCTCGCCCACGGCCTCGGCCAGCGCGACGCCGGTGAGCAGCGGCAGCCACCCGCGGCGGGCGGCGGGGACGTCGGGGCGCAGCAGGAACGACACGGTGATCCCCGCACCCGGCGGCGAGCTCCAGGCGCGGTCCAGCCGGCCCCGGCCGGTGACCTGGTGCTCCGCGGCCAGGACCGTTCCCTCGGGGGCGTCCTCGGCCGCGGCGGCGAGGAGGGCGGCGTTCGTGGAACCGATCTCGGGCACCACCTCCAGCGACCGCCACAGGGCGCTGCCGGAGGTCAGCGCGATCGCCAGCGCCGTCCCGTCGAGCGGGGCCCGGGAGGGGTCGGAGGAGGCGGACGACGACGGCTCAGGCACTCTTCTACGCTACGAGACCCGTGGGCGAGGGAGCTCACGCCCGGGCACGGCAGCGCGCGGACGCGGCCGGCGAGCGCCAGCGAGGAGAGATGCGTGAGCGAGCTAGCGAGCTCACGGATGGACACAGCAGCGCGGCGCGAACGCGCCGACGAGCGCAGCGAGGAGAGCACGTGAGCGCGGCTGAACTGGAGAGCGCCGGGGACCAGGTCCCCGGCGAGGTCGACATCCACACCACGGCCGGCAAGCTGGCGGACTTCGAGCGCCGCGTGCAGGAGGCCACCCACGCGGGCTCCGAGCGCGCCGTGGAGAAGCAGCACGCCGCCGGCAAGATGACCGCCCGCGAGCGGATCGAGGCGCTCCTGGACCCGGGGTCGTTCACCGAGCTCGACGAGCTCGCCCGCCACCGCTCCACCAACTTCGGCATGGAGTCCAGGCGGCCCTTCGGCGACGGCGTCGTCACCGGCCACGGCACCGTCGACGGCCGCCCGGTGTGCGTCTTCTCCCAGGACGTCACGGTCTTCGGCGGCAGCCTCGGTGAGGTCTACGGCGAGAAGATCGTCAAGGTGCTCGACCTGGCCATGAAGACCGGCTCGCCGATCGTCGGCATCAACGAGGGCGGCGGCGCACGGATCCAGGAGGGCGTGGTCTCCCTCGGCCTCTACGCCGAGATCTTCCGGCGCAACGTGCACGCCTCCGGGGTCATCCCGCAGATCTCGCTGGTGATGGGTGCCGCGGCCGGGGGGCACGTCTACTCCCCCGCGCTCACCGACTTCGTCGTGATGGTCGACCAGACCAGCCAGATGTTCATCACCGGCCCGGACGTCGTGAAGACCGTCACCGGCGAGGACGTCACGCTCGAGGAGCTCGGCGGCGCCCGCACGCACAACACCAAGTCCGGGGTCGCGCACTACCTGGCCGAGGACGAGGCCGACGCCCTGGACTACGTCAAGGCGCTGCTCTCCCACCTGCCCAGCAACAACCTCGACCCGCTCCCGGTCGTCGAGGTGCCCCCGGTCGACACCACGGCGGACGGCGTGACCGACGAGGACCGCGAGCTCGACACGTTCGTCCCGGACTCGGCGAACACGCCCTACGACATGCACACCGTCATCGAGCACGTGCTCGACGACGGCGAGTTCCTCGAGGTGCAGTCGCTGTTCGCGCCGAACATCGTCGTCGGCTTCGGCCGGGTCGAGGGACGGCCGGTCGGCGTCGTGGCCAACCAGCCCACCCAGTTCGCCGGCACGCTGGACATCGACGCCAGCGAGAAGGCGGCGCGGTTCGTCCGCACCTGCGACGCCTTCAACGTCCCGGTGCTGACCTTCGTCGACGTCCCCGGGTTCCTCCCGGGCACCTCCCAGGAGTGGGAGGGGATCATCCGCCGCGGCGCGAAGCTCATCTACGCCTACGCCGAGGCGACCGTCCCGAAGATCACCGTGATCACCCGCAAGGCCTACGGCGGCGCCTACGACGTCATGGGGTCCAAGCACCTGGGCGCCGACCTCAACCTGGCCTGGCCGACGTCGCAGATCGCCGTCATGGGCGCCCAGGGCGCGGTGAACGTCCTCTACCGGCGGGAGCTGGCCGACGCCGAGGACCCCGACGCCCGCCGCGCCGAGCTGATCACCGAGTACGAGGACGCGCTGCTCTCGCCCTACGTCGCGGCCGACCGGGGGTACGTCGACCAGGTGATCCGCCCGTCGGAGACCCGCATCGAGGTCACCAAGGGCCTGCGCCTGCTGGCCAACAAGCGCCAGACGCTGCCCCCCAAGAAGCACGGGAACATCCCGCTGTGACATCGCCGTCCTCCGGACGGCCCCGCGGTCAGGTGCCGTCCCCGGCCAGCGCGGAGCCCACCCGGCCACTCGTCGGGGACCCTCCGGGCCCCACTCCTCGCGGCCACCGCGACCAGGCGCCGTCCCCCGGAGCCCCTCCGTTGCTGCGGGTGGTCGAGGGTGAGCCCACCGCGGAGGAGCTCGCCGCACTCACCGTCGTCGTCGCCGCGCTGTCGCAGCGGCGCCCGCGTCGCCGGCCGACCCCGGTCGGGGCCTGGTCGTCGTTCGCGGACACCCACCGCCGCCCGCTGCGTCCCGGGCCCGGCGGCTGGCGCGCCTCAGGGAGGACCGCATGAGCGTGGACCGCAGGCTGGTGCTGGCGTCGGCGTCCCCGGCCCGCCTGGCCCTGATGCGCCAGGCCGGGCTGACGCCCGAGGTCGTGGTGAGCCAGGTCGACGAGTCGGCCGTGCGCGCCGCGCGGGTCGGCGAGCAGGTCGCCCTGCTGGCCGCCGCCAAGGCCAGGGCCGTCGCCGAGCGGGAGACCGACGCGCTCGTCGTGGGCGCGGACTCGCTGCTGGAGTTCCGCGGGCAGCCGCTGGGCAAGCCGGCCGACGTCCACGACGCCCGCGACCGCTGGCAGCGGATGAGCGGCAAGAGCGGCGTGCTGCACACCGGCCAGGCGCTCTTCGACGTCCGGGCCGGCCAGGTGGTCAGCCGGGACGTCGCCGTCGTCTCCACCGTCGTGCACTTCGCCAGCCCGACGCCGCAGGAGATCGAGGCCTACCTCGCGACCGGGGAGCCGCTGGCCGTGGCCGGGGGGTTCACCCTCGACGGACTCGGTGCACCGTTCGTCCGCCGGGTGGACGGCGACCCCGCGGCCGTCGTCGGCCTCTCGCTGGCCATGCTGCGCATCCAGCTCGGCAGGCGCGGACTGGCGATCACCGACCTGTGGCGCCGCTGAGCCCGGCCCGCCGGTGGCCCCGGCCGCCGCACCCGCTGACGCAGAACGAGACCGAGGGAGAACACCGGTGGAGAAGGTCCTGATCGCCAACCGCGGGGAGATCGCGGTCCGGGTCGCCCGCGCGTGCAAGGACGAGGGGCTGACCAGCGTGGCGGTCTACGCCGAGCCCGACCGCGACGCGCTGCACGTCCGGGTGGCCCACGAGGCCTTCGCCCTCGGGGGGACGACGCCCGGCGACTCCTACCTCGTCATCGACAAGATCCTGGAGGCCGCGAAGCAGTCCGGCGCGGACGCGGTCCACCCCGGGTACGGCTTCCTGTCGGAGAACGCCGACTTCGCCCGGGCGGTGATCGACGCCGGGCTCACCTGGATCGGCCCCTCCCCCGAGGCGATCATCGCCCTCGGCGACAAGGTGCAGGCCCGGCACATCGCGATGAAGGCCGGCGCACCCCTGGTACCCGGCACCAAGGACCCGGTCGGCGGCGCCGACGAGGTCGTCGCCTTCGCCGAGGAGCACGGCCTCCCGGTGGCCATCAAGGCGGCGTTCGGCGGCGGCGGGCGCGGGCTGAAGGTCGCCCGCACCCTCGAGGAGATCCCCGAGCTGTTCGACTCCGCCGTCCGCGAGGCCGTGTCGGCCTTCGGCCGCGGCGAGTGCTTCGTCGAGCGCTTCCTCGACAAGCCACGGCACGTCGAGGCGCAGGTGCTCGCGGACACCCACGGCAACGTGGTCGTCGTCGGCACCCGCGACTGCTCGCTGCAGCGGCGGAACCAGAAGCTGGTCGAGGAGGCCCCCGCCCCGTTCCTCACCGACGACCAGCGGGCGCGCATCCACTCCTCGGCCAAGGCCATCTGCCGGGAGGCCGGCTACCACGGCGCCGGCACCGTGGAGTACCTCGTGGGCCTCGACGGCTCGACCTCCTTCCTCGAGGTCAACACGCGGCTGCAGGTCGAGCACCCGGTGTCGGAGGAGACCAGCGGCATCGACCTGGTCCGCCAGCAGTTCCGCATCGCCGACGGCCTGCCGCTGACCATCACCGAGGACCCCGAGCCGCGCGGGCACAGCATCGAGTTCCGGATCAACGCGGAGGACGCCGGGCGCAACTTCATGCCCGCCCCCGGCCCGGTGACCCGGCTGGAGATCCCGCAGGGCCCCGGCGTGCGCTGGGACTCCGGCGTGGAGACCGGCGGGGAGGTGGTCGGCGCGTTCGACTCGATGCTGGCCAAGCTCATCGTCACCGGCGCGACCCGCGACGAGGCGCTGCAGCGGGCCCGCCGCGCGCTGGACGAGCTGGTCGTCGAGGGCATGCCGACCGTCGTCCCGTTCCACCGGGCGGTGGTGCGCGACGAGGCCTTCACCGGCGAGCCGTTCACCGTGCACACCCGCTGGATCGAGACCGAGTGGGACAACCAGGTCCCGCCGTACGCCGCCGCCCCGGCCGAGCACGAGGAACCGGAGGAGCGGCAGACCGTCGTCGTCGAGGTCGGCGGGCGCCGGCTCGAGGTGTCCCTGCCCGCGGGCCTGGCCGCCGGGGGCGGGGGCGCCCCGGCCGCGGGCGGGGCCAAGCCGCGCAAGCGGGGCGGCGGGCACGGCGGGTCGGCGGCGTCCGGGGACTCCCTGACCAGCCCGATGCAGGGGACGATCGTGAAGGTCGGCGTCTCCGACGGGGACACCGTGGCCGAGGGCGACCTGGTCGTCGTCCTCGAGGCGATGAAGATGGAGCAGCCGATCACCGCGCACAAGGCCGGCACGATCAGCGGCCTGTCCGCCGAGGTCGGCGCCACGGTCACCAGCGGCGCCGTCATCTGCACCATCGCCGACGCCGGGTAGTCGACGGGGGGACGCCGGGCGGGCTCCCGGCGTCCCCCGAGTCAGCCGGTGAGCACCTCGACCCGGCCGTCGGTCCGCGCCACGATCCGGCCGCCCTGGAACCGCGACTCGACACCCGTGCCGTCGCCGAGGGGCGTCGGGCCGCTGACGGGGTAGCCGAGCGACCCGGTGTGGGCACCGAGGGACCGCCAGCGGTCCAGGATCGCCCCACGCACCACGTGCGCCCCGGTCGATGGCGACCAGTAGACGACCCCACGCTGCAGCCGGACCAGCGCACCGGTGCCGTCCGAGGTCCGGCCCTCATCGGCCACCGGGAAGCCCAGCACCTTCGGGCCTCCGGCGGCCACGTAGCGGCGCAGGATCGCCCCGCGCACCACCCGCGCCCCGGTCGCCGAGGACCAGTAGATCGACCCGCCGGCGAAGTCGGTCTTGTAGCCGCCCGGCACCGCCACGTCGTCCCCGGTCGGGTAGCCGAGGGCTCCGGCGTGGCCGCCGAGCTGCAGCCAGCGCTGCAGGATCGCCCCCCGCACCACGTGCGCCCCCGTACGGAGCGACCAGTAGATCGCCCCTCCGGCGTAGGTGCGACGGCAGCCACCGTCGCGCAGCCCACAGACGTGGTCCGAGGTCGGCTTGCCCAGCGTGGTGGCCCCGCCCAGCCGCTCGTAGGCGGCGTCGATCGGGTGCCCCGTGCGAGCGGAGACGACCTGGACGCGGGCGGAGGTCGACCCGGTGGCGAGCACCGTCACGGCGAACCGCTCGTCGCCGACGGACACCGGGGCCGCCCCCGGCAGGACGACGCGCACGTCCTCGCCCCAGCCGTCCACGGGAGAAGGCGTGCCGTCCAGCAGCAGTGAGGTGTCGTCGCCCTCCGTCGTCAGCCGCACCTGGACGCCGCGCTGCAGCCCGAGCCAGTTCGCCGACGTCCCGAGCCAGCTGTCCCGGCCGGTGGGCGTGCGGTACTCCAGCCAGTAGGACTCGCCGTCGGCGTCGACCAACCGAACCGCCCGGCTGCCGCTGCGGGCCCCGACGGGCGACAGGGTGAACTGGGCGGGCGGGGCTCCGGCGACCATGGTCGGCGCCGACCCGGTGGGCAGCGCGCCCAGGCGTGCGGCGTGCGGGGCGTTCAGTGAGCCGACCGGCCCCCACGAGATGCCCATGACGTCGTAGTAGTCGGCGTACTCGGCGACCGCGCAGGTGCCGCTCTCCAGCGTGCCGTCGCACACGAGCTCCGAAGCGTGGCCCAGGCCCAGGTTGTGTCCGATCTCGTGGGCGAGGACCGACAGCTCCGTGGCCTGGACGTAGGACAGTCCCCCGGATCCCGGGCCGCCGCCGATCGTGCCCAGCCCGTACGAACACCCGGGCGAGCCGGCCGGCACGTAGACGAGGAGGTGCTCGCCGGCTCCCCCGGCCCAGCCGGCCCGGGTGGCCGCCTCCTCCCACAGTGCGAACGGGTCCTCGCAGCCCAGCGCGGACTCCGTCGTCCAGTCGAAGCCCGCGACCGTGCCCAGCCGGACGGCCCCCTCGGTCTGCTGCGCCCAGAAGTCGGCGACGGCTCCGTCGACCGCCGCCCGCACCGCGGCGAGGGTCGTGCCGTCCTGGGCGGACCCGGACGGCTGCAGCATGACCACGGTGACCGGGTGGTTGACCGTGCCGGCGGCCGGCGCGGTGTCCTCGGCCGGGGCCGCCAGCACCTCGGCGTCGAGGACCTGCTGCGCGGGGGCGAGGTCGGCGGCGGCCACCTCGTCCTCGACGGTCTCGCCGACGGTCACCTCGACGGTGGAGCCGGTGGCGATGTCCTCGACGTCCTCGGTCGGCACCCGGATCGCGTCGCCCAGGTCGGTCCGGATCCAGCTGATCAGGCCGTCGGCGTGGTCCTGCCCGGTCTCGGTGCGCTCCTCGGAAGCGTGGTCCCGGGACCCCAGGGCCGACGGGAAGGGGTCGGCGTAGCCCTGGACCAGCTCGCCGACGATGGTGTCGCCGGGCGCCGGGGCCTCCGGGTGGGCGGGGGCCGCGGGCGCGGCGGGGCTCGGCGCCTCCTCCGCGGTGGCCGGCGGCGCGACCAGTACCGGGAGGACGGCGGCGGCCGCGACGGCGAGAGCCAGCAGCCGGGGGTGGTGCGCAGTGAGCACGGACGGTCTCCAACCGAGAGGGGCCGACTCCCCCCATCGGCAGGTCGGACCGGGAAGTGGAGGCCGAACTCAGACCCGGCTGCGTGCGCCACGCTTCCGGGTGACCACCCAGCCGGTGAGCGCGAGGGCGCCCAGGCCGCCGGCCGCCGCGGCCGGCGGGACCCAGTCGGTGCCCGGGACGGTGCGGACCGCGGCCGGCACGGGCTCGGTCACCACCACGTCGCCGGCGGACGGCGGGGTCGCTGCCTCCTGCACCGCGGGTACGGGGGTCGGCGGCGCAGCGGGACCGGTCGCGGCGCTCACCCCGGCGCCGGACGCCACCGGGGCGTGAGCGGCCGTCCCCGGGGCGGCGGCCAGCACCGGCGGCACGGCGTCGCCCTCGGGCAGCGGGGTCACCGGGACAGCGGCACCGGCGGCGGGGGTGACGGTGAGCGTCGCCCCGGCCGCGGTGACGGCGTCCACGGTAACGGTGAACGCGCCGCCGGCGACCGACACCGGCACGCCGACGGGCAGCGCGGACTGCAGGTCGTCGTCCCACCGCGCGGCGGCGGACGGGGTGCCGTCGAGCAGCAGCGCGGTGTCGGGCATCCGGCCGGTGCGGCGCAGCAGGACGCCGGAGTCGAGGGCGAAGCGGTTGTCGGCCGAGCCGAGCCAGGCGTCGCGGCCGGCGGCGGTGCGCAGCTCCAGCCAGTAGGTGCTCCCCGTGGCGTCGGTCAGCCGCACCGCGCGGGTGCCCGAGCGCGCCGACAGCGGGGCGAGGGTGACCGCCGTGGCCGGTCCGGCCGCCGCGACGGGCACCTGCGCGGAGGCGGGCAGCACGCCCAGGTGCGCCGCCTGGGGGGCGTTGAGCGACCCGACGGAGCCCCAGGAGGCGCCCATGACGTCGTAGTAGTCGCGGTAGGGGGCGGTGCGGCACCCGCCGGTCTCCACCGCGCCGTCGCACTGGTGCGCCGAGGAGTGCCCGAGGCCGAAGTTGTGGCCCAGCTCGTGGGCGAGGAGCGAGGGCTGCACGTCGCGGACGTAGACCCGCCCGCCGGCACCGACGCCGGTGCCGACCTGACCGAGCGCGTAGGAGCAGCCGGCGAGGTCCCGCGGCAGGCTGCTGACGTAGACCACGAGGTGCCGGCCCGGCCC
>DASQNB010000690.1:0-2288 GCA_035645175.1 Geodermatophilus sp. | reverse complement strand
GCGGCGAGCTCGACCAGCGGGTCGTAGTTGGTGGTGACGAACTCCTGCACCGGGAGGTCGGCGATCAGCGCGTGCGCCAGCGCGTAGTGCCCGGGCCCGAACCGCTCCTTGACGAAGGCCTCCAGCTGCTCGCGGCCGAGCTCGCGGGCCAGCAGGGCCGCGGCGTCCTGCGCCGGCAGCCGGGCCAGCCCCGCGCGCAGGTCGTCGTCCAGCCCGGTGCGCCCGGCCAGCTCGTCGAGCAGCTGCTCCCAGGTCGGCAGCCCCGCCGCGGCGCTCACCCCGGCGCCGACGAAGGCGGCCAGCTGCCCGCGGCGGGCCCGCTCGCCGAGGTCCTCGGCCAGCTCCCGCAGGTACCTCGGCAGGTCCCAGCTCTCCGGCCCGGCCCGGCGCACCCGCTGCGCCGCGGCCAGGTCGCTGGGGCCGCGCAGCACCAGCGCGACGTCGAAGCCGTGCTCCGCGGCGCCCTCGCGCAGCACCGGCAGCAACCGCTGCAGCAGGGTCCCGCGCTGCCCGGCGGCCCCGCCCCAGCCGGTGCCCAGCGCCGGCAGCGCGACCAGCCGGCGGGCCCGCCCGTGCACCGGGGTCGGCACCTCCCGCCGGGCGATCGCGGCCAGCGCCTCCCGCGCGCCGTCGACCAGCCAGCGGAGCGCGTCGTCGCCGTCCCGCTGCTGCTGGTCCACGGTGTCGACCAGCCACAGCGCCCGTCCCGGGTCGCCGGCCCGCCCACCGGGCAGCTCGAGCACCCGCTCGCCGCCGTGCCAGTGCAGGCCGAGGCAGACCCCGTCGCGGTCCTCGCTGGTCACGACGTCGTCGGGCAGCAGCCGGCGCCACTCGGCGGTGACCCGCAGCGTCCGGTCGGTGGGCACCAGGACGTCGTCGCACACCAGCCGCCGGAGATCGGCCCCGACGACGAAGACGTGTCCGGTCACGGGAGGGGGGTGCCCCGCCAGGTGGGCGGCGAACCGGTACGGGAACGGCCGTTGCGGCCGGCGGGTCAGGAGCTCAGCGCGGGAGGCCGCAGCCGCCGGCGCTGCACGCGCAGCCGGCACAGGCCGCGGGCCGGGCCGGGGCGGGCCGGGCGGCGAGGGCCCGCAGGCTCGAGGACCCGACCAGCAGGACCACGCCGAGCACGCCGAGGCCCAGCGCCCCGACGGCGGTGGCGCCCTCGGCCGCGCGCTCCCAGCCGGCGAGCAGCCCGGTGACGACCAGCAGGCCGGTGACCAGCGCCCACCAGACCAGCGCGGCCTGGCCGCTGCGGCGCACCGCTCTCCCGCGGCCGAGCAGCGTCAGCGCGCCGGTGAGCAGTACGGCCGGCACGGCGACCAGGAGCGCCCAGCCCGCGGCACCTGCCGGGCCGAAGGCCAGCGTGAGCGCCAGCACGCCGGCCGCGGCCACCGCCCAGCCCTGCGCCCGGCGCCGGCCGGCGCCCTCGGTCAACAGCCGCCCCCCGCGCCCGGCCGCCAGCGCGCCGGCCACCCCGAGCAGCAGCCGGGGGCCACCGTCGGCCCAGAGGACCGCGACCGCCGCGACGACCAGCAGCGCCACCCCGCCGGCCAGCCACCGGGGCCACGCCCGCCGCGCCTGCTCCGGGCTCGTCGTCGCCACCGTCGCCATCGCTGCACCGCTCGCCACGACAGAGAGTGTCCCCCACCGCCGGACGGCGGCCGCGGCCTGCTGCGGCCCGGCCTGCGACGTCCCGGCACAGGTCGTGTCACCCTCGCTGCGGTGCACCTGCTGGTCGCCGGGCTGGCGCTGCAGCTGGCCTGGCAGGCCGGGCGGTCCCGGCCGGCCGACGGCAGCGGTGCGGTCGACCAGGGCGGGGCGCTGGCGCTGCTCGCGGACTCCGCGGTCGGGCCCCAGCTGCTGTGGCTGCTGACCGTCGGCCTGTCCGGGCTGTGCGTCTGGCAGGCCGTCGAGGTGCTGCGCCACCACCGCACGCTGCCGGCGCCCGGCCCGGAGCGCCGGCGCGCGGCCGTGCAGCTGGCCAAGACCCTCGGGACGGCGCTGTTCTACGGCTTCCTCGCCGTCTCCGCCGCCCGGGCCGCCCTCGGCCACACGACCCGGCCGGGCGAGGACACCCGGGCGGTGCGCGGCGTCCTCGGCTGGCCCGGCGGGCAGGCGCTGGTCGTCGCCGCCGGCCTGGTGGTGGTCGCCATCGGCGTCTACCACGTGCGCAAGGGCCTGCGGTCGGACTTCCTCGGCGAGATCGACCTGTCCACCGTCTCCCCAGCGCTGCGCGCCCTGGCACACCGGGCGAGCCAGGCCGGCTTCGTGCTCAAGGGCGTGGC
>DASQNB010000689.1:0-33596 GCA_035645175.1 Geodermatophilus sp. | reverse complement strand
ACAGCTCTCCGAGCGCCGCGCTCGCGGCGTGGTCGGTGACCTCCTGGTAGGTCACCGACCGCAGGTACTTCCCGACCCAGAGGCCGCCGGTGTAGCGGGCGGCGCCGCGGGTCGGCAGCACGTGGTTCGTGCCGATCACCTTGTCCCCGTAGGACACGCAGGTGCCCTCCCCGAGGAAGAGCGCCCCGTAGTGGTGCATCTGCTCGAGCGCACGGCGCGGCTCCTCGGTCAGGACCTCGACGTGCTCGCTGGCGAAGGCGTCGGCCAGCCGGAACGCCTCGTCGAGGTCGTCGACGACGTGCACCTGACCGTGGTCGCGCCAGGCGGGGCCGGCCATGTCCCGGGTCGGCATCCCCGGCAGCAGCCGGTCGATGTGCGCCATGGCCGCGCGGGCGACGTCCTCCGACGTGGTGATCAGCACCGCCGGTGAGTCCGGCCCGTGCTCGGCCTGGCTGAGCAGGTCGACGGCGACGACGAACGGGTCGGCAGCGTCGTCGGCCACGACCAGGATCTCGGTGGGCCCGGCGAACAGGTCGATGCCCACCTCACCGAACAGCTGCCGCTTGGCCTCCGCGACGTAGGCGTTGCCCGGACCGGCCAGCAGGTCCACCTTGCCGATCGACTCGGTCCCCAGCGCCATCGCGGCGACCGCCTGCACCCCGCCGAGCAGCAGGATCTCGTCGGCGCCGGCGAGGTGCATCGCGGCGACGGTCGCCGCGGGCACCTGCCCCCGGATCGGGGGCGTGCAGGCCGTCACCCGCTCCACCCCCGCCACCTTCGCGGTCACCACGGTCATGTGGGCCGACGCGGTCAGCGGGTAGCGGCCGCCGGGCACGTAGGCGCCGGTCGCCGCGATCGGCAGGTGCCGCTGCCCGAGGAACACCCCGGGCTGCGTCTCGACCTCGAAGGACTGCAGGGACTCCATCTGACGGCGGGCGAACCCGGCGACGTTGGCCTGCACCGTGCGCAGGTCGTCCAGCACCTCACCGGGCACCGTGGCGACGATCCGATCGACCTCCTCGGGGCCGAGGCGGAAGCTCTCCGGGGACCAGCCGTCGAACCGCTCGGAGTTCTCCCGTACCGCCGCGTCACCCCGGGCGCGGACGTCCGCGATGACCCTCGCCACCACCTCGGCGACCTCGGGTGAGCCCTGCTGCGACGTCCGGCCGGACGCCGCCTCCTTCAGCTGTCTGCTCATGCGTGTGCTCCAGGTCACGTCGGGGTCTGCATCGTGTTGTGCATACCTAGTCATGTCAAGGCGCATGGAGCGCCAGCGCACCCCGGGCGCGCTCGGGCGATCACGTGGAGAGACCGTCGCCGCAGCTCAGTGCGATCTGGCGAACCGTTGGACGGCCGGCAGGGCGGCTCCCGGCCGTACCGGGCAGAGCCGAGCCATTGCACGCCGGCGACACGAGTGCTTGACGTATGCACACACGGCCGGGCACAGTGCCGCCCGTATACGTGGTCTTCGTCACATCGGTCGCCGCTCCCCCGGCCGATCGGATGCCGGGCGCCGCGGACACCACACCGGGTCATCCAGCGACGGACGCGCAGGGGCGTCCCCCCGAGAGAAGGCAGGAAACCCATGGCGTACAGGGCAGGCGGTAACCGGGCCGGGAAGCTGCGGCTGGTGGCGGGCGTGGCCGCGGTGGCGCTCAGCGCCACGGCCTGCGCCTCCGGAGGCGGGTCCGGGCAGACCGCGGGCGAGGCCGAGGACGCCAACGGCGTCGTCAACATGGTCATGGCGCCGGACGCGGTCTGGAAGTGGCTCGAGGACCAGGGGATCAAGCAGGAGATGGAGGAGGAGGCCGGCATCCAGGTCCTCACCTCCTCGTCCTGGGACGAGTTCGGCGTCTTCGCGGGCGGTCACGCCGACGTGGTGTCGGCGGCGACCTACGAGACCCCCGACCTCGCCGACGCCGTCGGGGAGCCGGTCTCCGTGTTCGGCAAGTACAACGCCGACCGCAGCGTCCTCGGCGTCGCGCCGGGCTCGCCCTACCAGGACATCTGCGACCTGCAGGGCAAGAAGATCGCCACCTTCACCGCGGTGAGCATCACGCTGATGTGGGGCATGTTCGCCAAGGAGCAGTGCGACCTGGACCTGCAGGCCGGCGGCGGCGACTACGAGCTGGTCGTCACCGACATCCAGAACCTCGGTGACCTGGTCGCCCGCGGCGACGCGGACGCCTGCCTCTGCCTGCCCGACTTCGCCCTGCCGCAGCTCGTCGCGGGCACCGTGCAGCCCGTCTACGACGGGAGGTCGGCGGCACAGATCTGGGCGGAGACCTATGGCAGCAACCCCACGGAGGTCACCCACCCGCAGACCAACGTCTTCGTCGCCCGCGAGGCCTGGGTGGAGAAGAACCCCGAGGAGGCGGCCTTCCTGCTCGCTCTGTGGGAGCGCGGGCTGCAGGAGTGGCAGGCCAACCGCGACGAGATCATCTCGACCTTCCCGGAGGACTTCGGCGTGACCACGCCGGAGGAGCAGGCCTTCCTCATCGACTGGCTGGACAACCGCTACGACTGGTACGTCGACAGCGTCTACCTCACCGACGAGTGGGTCTCCGAGGAGCAGGAGGTCTTCGAGCTCATGCGCGAGACCGGCTTCATGGAGGAAGAGGCCACCGACCCGGTCTTCACCGTCGTCGAGCCGACTTCCTGACCGGGACGCACCCGAGGGGGATGTGACAGATGTCGAATCCCGTTGTCGAGGCGCCGCCGACGGCGCCCGCGGTGACCTGGCAGGAGGGGGAGGTGCTCGCCCGGCGCACGTCGGCGCGGCGCCGGTACAAGCGGCTCTCCTTCCTGACCGCGGGCTGGGTGGCGATGTTCCTCGCCTGGCAGCTGGCCGCCTACTACCTGCCGCCGGGGGTGCTGCCCACTCCCCTCGAGGTCGTCGAGGTGATGTGGGAGATCGTCGTCAGCGGCGCCTTCGTGGACAACTTCTTCGCCAGCGTGGGCAAGACCGCGATCGGCTTCGCGGTGGCCACGGCCGTCGGCGCCCCCGTGGGGTACCTCATGGGGCGCTACGACTACTGGCGGGCGTTCTTCCACGACGGGGTGACGGTCGCCGGCACCATCCCGGCCCTCACCTACGCCGTCCTGTCGCTGATCGTCTTCGGCATCTCGGACCTGGGCCCGATCCTCGCCGTGGCCCTGGTCTCGGCGCCCTACATCGCGATCAACGTGGCGGAGGGGGTCCGCGGGGTCGACCAGGACCTGGTCAGGATGAGCAACGCGTTCCACCGCTCCCCGCGGCAGATCCGCCGCGAGGTGTTCATCCCCACGCTGGTGCCCTACATCTTCGCCGCGGTCCGGATGTCCTTCGCGGTCGCCTGGAAGGTCGAGGCGCTCACGGAGGTCTTCGGGGGCCGCAACGGCGTGGGCTTCCAGATCCGCAGCGAGTACCAGCTGTTCAACATCGACGGCGTGCTGGCATGGATGTGCCTGTTCATCGTCTTCATGCTCGTCATCGAGCGCCTGGTCCTCCGCAAGCTGGAGAATCGCGTGCTCGCGTGGCGGCCGGAGGAGAGGGGCGCCCAGTGAGCGACACGCTGACCCGCCGGCGTTCGTCGGAGGAGCTGGCGACCGCGACACCGTCCTGGCGACGGGTGCTCACCTCGGACGCCGCCGCCCGCGTCACCTTCTACGTCGCCGCATTCCTGTTCTGGGTGCTGCTGGCCGCGGCCTTCGAACGGGTGCCGGGACCGGTGGCGGTGGTGGACATCCTCATCGAGGAGTTCCGCCGCAACGAGGTGTTCAGCAACTTCTCGGACACCTTCTACCGGTTCGCCGTGGGCGTGGCCCTGGCGGTCGTGGTGGGGCTGGTCGTCGGCGTGGTCATGGGCCTGTCGGGCCTGGCCCGGGCCTTCTTCGAGAGCCCGGTCCTGGTCGGCCTGTCCATCCCGGCGATCATCTGGGCCTTCCTCACCGTGATGTGGTTCGGTTTCGGGCACACCAGCCCGATCGTGACCACGTTCCTCACGGCTGTGCCGTTCGTGATCGTCAACGTGGCCCAGGGAGTCCAGGGGGTGTCCCGCGACCTGCGGGACATGTCGTCCTCCTACGGCGTTCCGCTCGGCCGGCAGGTGAAGGACCTGGTGCTGCCGGCGGTCGCCGGCTACATCACGGCCGGCCTCCGGTTCGCCGTGATCATGGGCTGGAACGGCGTCCTGCTCGCCGAGTGGTTCGGCGGCTCGGGAGGAGCCGGCTTCCGGGCCCGCTACTGGTACGACGCCAACCAGTTCGCCGGCTTCGCCGCGTGGGTCGTGCTCTTCGTCGGCGTGATCGTCATCCTCGACCAGTTCCTCCTCGAGCGGCTGTCGAGGCGGGCGTTCCGCTGGCGCGACGCCACCCACTGAGGACCGCGGGGGCGGACGACGCCGTCCGCCCCCGCCCCCACCAGCAGCCACACGAGAGAGGCAGTGACATGGCCGTCCTGACGGTGAACGACCTCTGCAAGACCTTCGGCGCGGGCAGCGCCCGGAGCAACCGCGTCCTCGACCACATCACCTTCGACGTCCGCGGCCAGACCTTCGTGTCGATCGTCGGCCCGTCCGGCTGCGGGAAGAGCACCCTGCTCAACATCATCTCCGGCGTCGAGCCGCACACCTCCGGCGACATCGCCGTCACCAGTGACGACGGCCGGCCGGCTCGCCTGGGGTACGTGTTCCAGGACCCGCGTCTGCTGCCCTGGCGGTCGGTGAAGAAGAACATGATGTACGTCCAGGACAAGGACGACGAGGTGACCCGGAAGCGGGTCGACCGCTACCTCGACATGGTCGGCCTGGCCGAGCACGGCGACTTCTACCCCCGCCAGCTCTCCGGCGGCATGCAGCAGCGGGTGGGCATCGCCCGGGCCTTCGCGGTGGAGCCGGACCTGCTGATCATGGACGAGCCGTTCAGCCACCTCGACGCGATCACCGCCCGCGGGCTGCGCGCGCAGCTGCAGGACATCTGGTCGCAGTCGAAGAAGACCGTCGTCTTCGTGACCCACGACGTCGTCGAGGCGGTCGAGCTGTCCGACCGGATCATCGTGCTGCAGCCCGGCGGCCGGATCTACGAGGACATCACCATCGACCTGCCCCGCCCACGCAGGCAGTCCGACCCTGCGGTGGCTACCCTCCAGGCCGAGGTCCTGGCCCGGCTGGAGAAGATGAAGGCGATGACCCCGCAGGTGGCCGCGGCCGTCTGACGCGACCGGCCGGCGCCGCCGATCCGGTGGGTCCGTCCGGCCAGCCCCGGCCGGACCACCACGTCCGACCCGATGTGGTCGCCCGCCGGGCGGCCCGGGACGGTGCCGCTCTCCGTGTCCAGCGCCCGCCGGCGCGTCAGCTGCGCACCACCTGCGCGGACCAAGGGGGAAGAAGACCATGTCGTCCGGCGAGGACCGTGCCGTCCGTGACCACCACGCCGTCCGTGGCCACCGTGCCGGAGTCGCCCGGCGGCACGGGCACGGGACAGCGGCCCGTCTGTCGGGGCGGAGTTCCCGGTGAGCGCGGAGCCCCCGCTGAGCGCGGAGCCCCCGCTGAGCGCGGAGGACCCGGCGACCGTCGTGCCCACCCGGATGGCCGGCCGGCGGGCCCGGCCGGCCCCCGGGTCGCCGCCCACCAGCTGGACGGTGGCCCGCGCGGCCGGCGTCTCCCAGTCCACCGTGTCCCGGGCACTGCGCGGGGACCCGCGGGTCCGCGAGGAGACCCGGCAGCGGGTGGACCAGGCCGCCCGGCGGCTGGGTTACGTGCCCAACTCGCTGGCCAGCAGCCTGGTGTCCCGGTCGACCCGGACGGTGGCGGTCATCGTCTCCGACCTGACCAACCCGTTCTTCCCGTCGCTGCTCACGCCGGTCTACGACGAGCTGCAGCTCATGGGCTACCGCGTCGTGCTGCTGACCGAACGGACCGACATCCCCACCGGGCAGGAGACGCTGCAGCGACTGCTGGACCGGTCGATCGACGGGGTGCTGGTCACCACGGCCACGCTCGGCTCCCGGTTCGCCCTGGAGCTGCAGCGCCGGGGACTGCCCATGGTGCTGCTCAACCGCTACATCGACGGACTCGACGTCGACCGCGTGATCAGCGACAACCACGGCGGTGCGGTGACCGGGGGCCGTCACCTCGTCGAGCTCGGGCACCGGCGCATCGCCACGATCTGCGGTCCGGCCAACACCTCGACCAGCCGCGACCGCAGAGCCGGGCTGGCCGAGGCGCTCGCCGACGCGGGGCTGCGCCTGGACCCGGCCCTGGTCCGTGAGGGCACCTACTCCCACCAGAGCGGCTACCAGCACACCCGCGAGCTGCTGCGCCTGCCGGACCCGCCGACCGCGATCGTCTGCGGCAACGACGTCGTCGCCTTCGGCGCTCTGGACGCTGCGCTCTCCCTGGCGGTGCGGGTCCCGCACGACGTCTCGATCCTCGGCTTCGACGACATCCCGATGGCCGCCTGGGAGGTCTTCCAGCTCAGCACGCTGCGCCAGCCGATCGGCGACATGGCGCGCGCGGCAGCGCGGATGCTGGCCGAGCGCATCGAGCACCCCGGCGAGATCGGCCCCGGCCGGGAGCAGGTCTTCGCCACCAGCCTGGTGCGCCGGGCGACCGTCGACCGCCCCCCGCTCTGACCCCCGCTCCGACCCCCCGCTCTGACCCCCCGCTCTGATCCCATGGCCCTCGAGGAGCCAGCGGGCCCGGGTGGGCTCAGCCGGCCGACGCCAGCGCCGTCAGCACGTCCTCCGGCCGGATCGGCTGGGCGCTCACCCGGGCACCGACGCCGGCGAGTGCGTCGTTGACCGCGCAGTGGATCGCGGCCGGTGCACCGGCCGTCCCCGCCTCCCCCACCCCCTTGGTGCCCAGGGTCGTGGTCGGCGCCGGCGTCTCGATGTGCTCGATCCGGATGTCGGGCAGGTCGGCCGCGGTGGGCAGCAGGTAGTCCAGCAGCGTGGAGGTCTGCGGCTGGCCGATCGGGTCGAGGACCAGCCGCTCCAGCAGCGCGCCGCCCAGCCCCTGCGCGACGCCGCCGCGGATCTGGCCGTCGACGATGGCGGGGTTGACCAGCACGCCGCAGTCCTCGACCACCAGGTAGTCGACGACGCGGACCAGCCCGGTCGCGCGCTCCACCTCCACGACGGCCACGTGCGTGCCGTTGTTGAAGGTGTACGGCGGCCCCGAGTACGAGCCCACCACCCCGAGGCCGACCTCGACGTCCGCGGGCAGCCGGTGGGTGCCCCAGTAGGCCACGGCGGCGACGTCCGCCACCGGCCTCCGGGTCGAGGGGACCCCGCGGACGCCGACGACGCCGTCGACGACCTCGAGGTCGTCCGGGTCGGCCTCGAGCAGGTGCCCGGCGAGGACGAGCAGCCGCCGGCGCACCTCGGCGGCCGCGGCGTGCGCCGCGCCGGCGGAGACGACCGCCGAGCGGCTGGCCCAGACGCCGCTGCCGTGCGGGACCAGCCGGGTGTCGCCGGACAGGACGCGGACGTCGTCGAGCCGGACACCGAGGCCGTCGGCGACCACCTGCGCGGCCGTGGTGTGCAGTCCCTGCCCCTGCCCGGGCGTGCCGAGCAGGACGGTCACCGACCCGTCCGGCTGGACGGTCACCTCGACCTGGTCGTGCGCGGTGATGGGCGCGCCCTTCGCGCCGTAGAACATCGCCCCGGGGGCCGAGAGCTCCACGAAGCAGGCGAACCCCACCCCCAGCAGGCAGCCGCGGGCCTCCGCGTCGCGCCGGCGGGCCTCGACGTCGTCCTCCCCCAGCATCGCGACGGCGCGGTCGAGGGTCTCCAGGTGCGAGCCGGAGTCGTACACGTTGCCGGTCGCCGAGGTGTAGGGCAGGTCCTCCGGGCGGAGCAGGTTGCGCCGCCGGACCTCGTCGGTGCCCAGCCCGAGGCGGCGGGCCGCCTCGTCCATGAGCAGCTCCATCACCAGGATGGCCGGCGGGTGCCCCACGGCGCGGTAGACCGCCAGCGGCGTCTTGTTGGTGAACGCCACCTGCAGGTGCGAGGCGTAGGCGGGCACCCGGTAGGGCCCGGGCATGATCGTCGCGACCTGCACCCCCTCGGTGACGCAGCCGCGGGGCAGCATCGAGTAGGCCCCGGCGTCGGAGAGCACCTGCGAGCGCAGCCCGAGGACCTGCCCGTCGGCGGTGAGCGCCAGGGAGGCCGTGACGTGCTCGTCGCGGGCCTGGGTGTCCGACTGCAGGGCCTCGTACCGGTCCTGCGTCCACTTCAGCGGGCGGCCCAGCAGCCGCGCGGCCGTCACCACCGCCATCTCGTCGGGGTAGACGAACGCCTTCATCCCGAACGCCCCGCCGACGTGCTCGGTGAGCACCCGCACGGAGTTCTCCGGCATCCCCAGCAGCCGCGCGTACAGGGTCTGCAACATCTGCGGCGCCTGCGTCGACACCCGGACGGTCAGGGTCTGCTCGTCGGGGTCGAAGGAGGCGAGCACGCCCCGGGGCTCCAGCGCGACGGCGGTGTGCCGGGAGGTCCGGACGGTGACGTCGACGACCGCGTCGGCTCGGCCGAAGGCCTCCTCGACGTCCCCGCCGCCGAACGGCGCGGCGAAGCAGAGGTTGGTCCCGAGGTCCTCGTGCACCAGCGGGCTGCCCGGCGCCAGGGCCGCCGCCGGGTCGAGGACCGGCGTCGTCTCGTCGATGTCGACCACGACGAGGTCGGCGGCGTCCTCCGCCACGGCCCGGCTGGTGGCCGCCACCAGGACGACGGGCTCGCCGACGTGGCGGACGACGTCGGCCGCGAGCGCGGTCTGCTCGCCGGCGACCATGCCCGGCCAGGCCAGCAGGCCGCGCCAGCGCGGGCACAGGGGCGCGAGATCGGCCGCGGTGAGCACGGCGAGGACGCCGGGCAGCGCCCGCGCGGCCGAGGTGTCGATGCCCGTGATCCGCCCGGCGGCGACCGGGGACCGGACGAAGGCCACGACGGCCTGCCGCGGCTCGCTGACGTCGTCGACGAAGCGCCCCCGGCCGGTCAGCAGCTTCGGGTCCTCGGTGCGCCGCACCGCCCGGCCGACGTAGCCGGTGCCGGTCACCGGGCCCCCTCCGCGTGCCCGCCGTCCTCCCGCGCGGCCGCCGCGGCCGCGAGGACGGCGTCGACGATCGTCTGGTAGCCGGTGCACCGGCAGAGGTTGCCGCTGAGCCGCTCCCGCAGCCCCGCGCGGTCCCAGTCGTCGCGCTCCTGCAGGGCGACCAGCGCGGTCATCAGGAACCCGGGCGTGCAGAAGCCGCACTGGAGGGCCTGGGCGTCCCAGAACGCCTGCTGGAGCGGGTGCATCCCGTCCCGGCCGAGGCCCTCCACGGTCTGCACCCGGCTGCCGTCCGCCTGGACCGCGAGCACCAGGCAGCTGCGTACGGCGACGTCGTCGAGGACGACGGTGCAGGCCCCGCACACGCCCTGCGCGCAGCCGACGTGGGTGCCGGTCAGGTCCAGCTCCTCGCGCAGGAAGTCCGCCAGCGTCGTCCGCGGCTCGGCCGTGCCGGTCTCCGGGCGGCCGTTGACCTCGAGGCGGACCGGGACCGGGCCGGTCCCGGGGACCCCGCTCACCGCGGCAGCCCCGCGGCCACGGCGCCCAGGGCCCGCCGCACCAGCGCCCGCCCCGCCTCGCGCCGGTACCCGGCCGAGGCGTGCACCTCGTCGCCGACCACCTCGACGCCGTCGAAGGCCACCGCCGCCGCGGCGTCCAGGACGGCGCCGGTCAGGGGCTCGCCCATGAGCACCTCCTCCGCTCGTGTGGACCGGACCGGCGTGCCGGCCACCCCGAAGAGCACGACCCGGGCCCGCGAGCACCGGCCCGAGGCGTCGCACTCGACGCCGCAGACGACGCCGGCGAGGGCGAAGTCGCCCGGCCGGCGGGCGATCTCGTCCACGACCCAGGACGAGCCGGCCGACGGGAGGGGCAGCCGGGCGGCCACCACCATCTCCCCCTCGGCCAGGCTGGTGCTGAACGGCCCGGTGAGCAGGTCCGCGGCAGCCACCCGGCGCCGGCCGTCCGGGCCGTCGACCTCGACCCCGCCGTCGGTGGCCAGCAGCAGCGCCGGCAGCTCCGCCGCCGGGTCGGCGTGGGCCAGGGAGCCGCACAGCGTGCCCCGGGCCCGGATCTCGGGGTGGCCGATCAGCGCCAGCGCGCGGCCCAGCAGCGGGTGCGCGGCCCGCACCTCCGGGTCGCGCTCCAGTACCCGGTCGGTCACGGCGGCGCCCACGGTCAGCACGCCGTCCGCCCGGCCGACGGTCGCCAGCTCCGGGCAGCCGGAGATGTCGACGAGCAGGTCCGGGGTGGCCAGCCGCAGCGCCATGACCGGCAGCAGGCTCTGCCCGCCGGCCAGCACCCGGGCGTCCTCGCCGAGGGCCAGCGCCTCGAGCGCGTCGGCCACGCTGCCGGCCCGGACGTAGCCGAAGGGCGCCGGTCTCACCGCACCACGTCACAGCCCGCGGACGGCGGCGACGACCGCGTCCAGGTCGGGCAGCTCCAGCGCGTCGTCGGTGACCCAGCGGTAGCGGACCGTGCCCGACCCGTCGATGACGAACACCGACCGCTTGGCCAGGCCGGCGTGGCCCTTCCAGACGTCGTAGCGGACCCCGTAGTCCGCGCAGACCACGCGGTCCCAGTCCGACAGGAGCGGGAAGTCGACGCCGAGGGAGGCGGCGAAGGCCTGCTGCGGGAAGGTGGCGGTGACGGCGACCGCGAGGACGTCGGCACCCAGCGCCCTGATCTCGTCGGTCCGGTGTCCCAACTGGGACAGCTCGGACGTCTAGCGGCTGCCGAAGTCGAACACGTAGAAGACCAGCACGACCGGTCCGCGCTCCAGCGTCTCCACCAGGCCGACGTCGGCCTCGAAGGTGTGCCGGAGCCGGAAGTCGGGCGCGCGGTCCCCCACCTGCACTGCGGACATCGGGTCCTCCTCACGTCAGGGGGTGCAGCGGTCGCGGATCGGTGATGTGGGCGGTGATGGCGCCGAGCACGTCGGCCTCCAGCCGCACCTCGTCGCCCGGGCGCAGCCACGGGTACTGCTCCTCGCCGTGCACCGTCGAGAGCTCGAGGATGCAGCCGGTGCCGACCGTGCCGCTGCCGATGACGTCGCCGGTGCGCACCTCGGTGCCCCGCGCGGCGTAGCTGACCATCTGGCCGAAGCTCCAGTACAGGTCGGCCGCGTTGCCCTTGCTGTACAGCTGCCCGTTCACCTCGGCGCGCATCTCCAGGTCGAACGACCGGCCGGTGCGGCGGGCCGCCAGCTCGTCCGGGGTGACCAGCCACGGCCCGAGGCTGGTCGCGGTGTCCTTGCCCTTGACCGGCCCCAGCCCCTGGCGGACCTCCCGGGCCTGCAGGTCCCGCGCGCTCCAGTCGCAGAACAGCAGATAGCCGGCGATGTGGTCCTCGGCCTCCTCGGGGGTCAGGTCGGCCCCGCCGCGCCCGATGACGGCGGCGAACTCCAGCTCGTAGTCGAACTGCACGCACCCCGGCGGCAGCGGCACCTCGCCGCGGGCCGGGCGGATGGCCGCCGGGTTCTGGAAGTAGAAGACGGGCAGCTCGTACCAGTCGGGGTCCATCTGCTGGCCGTTGGCCTCGCGGTAGGTGCGGACGTGGGCCTCGAAGGCGTAGAAGTCGCGCACCGACGGCGGCACCGGGACCGGGGCCCGCAGCTGCGCCTCGGCCTCGGGGACGACGTCGAGCGGGTCGGCCAGCGCCTGCTCGGCGGAGCGGGCCAGCAGCTCGCCGTCGTCACCGAGCAGGTCGAGCAGCCGGTCGGCGCCGCGCAGGCCGTGCAGCACGCCGTCGGTGACCAGGGCCGGGTGCTCCCGCCCGTCGGACGGCGAGACGTAGGTGGTCCACAGCATCGGGGTCCTCCGTGGGGTCGTCAGCCGGCGGGCGCGTCGGCCGGACGCAGCACGGGTGCCGGCCGGACCTCCGCGGGGGCGTCCGGGCCGTCGAGCAGGTGTCCCAGCCGCCGCTTCTCGGTGCACAGGTAGAGCAGGTTCTCCGGGCTGGGCACGGTCCGGAGCGGCTCGCGCGCGACGACCTCGAGCCCGTGGCCGCCCAGGCCGCCGTACTCGTCGGGGTCGTCGGTCAGCGGCCGCAGCCGGCGGGCGCCCAGGTCGGCGAGGATCTGCGCGCCGACGCCGTACTCGCGGCTGTCGACCGACACGCCGAGGTCCAGGCTCGCGTCGACGGTGTCCCGGCCGGCGTCCTGCAGCTCGGAGGCCGGCAGCTCGTGGCCCAGCCCGATGCCCCGGCCCCCGTGCCCCCGCAGGTACACGACCGCGCCGCGGCCCTCGGCGGCGACCCGGGCCATCGCCGTCTCCAGCTGGGGCCCGCAGTCGCAGCGCAGCGACCGGAAGACGTCGCCGGTCAGGCACTCGCTGTGCACCCGGACGAGCAGCTCCTCGTCGGTGCCGAGGTCGCCGAGGGTGAAGGCCACGTGCTCGACGCCGTCCAGGACCGACCGGTAGCTGGTGGCGCGGAACTCGCCCCAGGGCGTGGGCACCCGCGCGTCCCCGGTCCGCTGCACCAGGACGTCGGCGCGCCGGCGGTGCTCGACGAGGTCGGCGATCGTGGTGATCGGCAGGCCGTGCGCCGCGGCGAAGCGGAACAGGTCGGGCCGGCGGGCCATCGTGCCGTCGTCGTTGACGACCTCGCAGATGACCCCGGCGGGGGTCAGCCCCGCCAGCCGGCTCAGGTCGACCGCCGCCTCGGTGTGCCCGGCCCGCCGGAGGACGCCGCCCTCGCGGGCGCGCAGCGGGAACACGTGCCCGGGCCGGTTGAACGCACCGGCGCCGGCCGCCGGGTCGGCCAGCGCCCGGATGGTGGCCGACCGGTCGGCCGCCGAGATGCCGGTCGTCGTCCCCGCGGCGAGGTCGACGGTGTGCGTGAAGGCGGTCCGCTGCTGCTCGGTGTCGTGCTCGCCCACCATGAGCGGGAGGTCGAGCTCGTCGCAGCGCTCGCCGGTCAGCGCGACGCAGACGACCCCCGAGCCGTACCGCACCATGAACGCCACGTCGGCCGGTGTGACGTGCTCGGCGGCCATGACGAGGTCGCCCTCGTCCTCCCGGTCCTCGTCATCGACCACGACGACCATGCCGCCGTCGGCGAGCTCCTGCAGCGCCAGCTCGACGGTGTCGAAGCCGGCGTCGTCGCTCGGCATCTCAGGCCTCGTAGGGGGTCATCTCGTCGAGCGCGGGCTTGACGTGCTCCATGAACAGCTCGAGCTGGCGGACCACGCTCCCGGCCGGCTGCTGCGCCCAGTGGTAGATGAGCACGACGTACTCGGCGGGCAGCTGGCGCCACAGCTCCACGTACTGGTCGCGGACCTGCTGGGGCGTGCCGACGACCCACAGCCCGGAGTTCACGACCGAGTCGACCGGGTTGTCCGGGTCGAACTTCATCGGGGTGGTGCCGGCGTACAGGTCGCGGAAGATGTCGACGTCGTACTCGGCGACCATGCGCCGGGCCTCGTCCTCGGTGTCGGCCATCTGCCCCCACCGGACCAGCGCCTGGTTCTGCCCGAGCGCGTACGTCCGGCCGCCGGCGGCGGCTGCGTCGACGTAGGCCGCGCCGAACTCCGCGGCCCGCTCGATCTTGGAGAAGTAGGTGGGGATGAAGCCGCGCGGGCCGCAGTACTCGATCGTCTCCTTGCTGGCGTTGCTCGAGACGAACACCGGCGGGTGCGGCTTGGTCAGTGGGCTGGGTGTGACGCTGACCCGGCGGATCTTGTCGTGCTCGTCCATCTCGCCGGGGGCGCCGAGCTGGCGGGTCGCCGTCATGGTCCAGTCGACGCCCTCGTCGTAGGGGTAGGGCACCTGCCAGCGGCCCTTGGCCTCGACGCTGTCCTGGGTCCAGGACTGCAGCACCAGCTCGACGTTCTCCTCGAAGATCTCCCGGTTGACCTGGTCGTCGGAGATCCGCGCCGCGCGGGTGGCCTCGTCGAGCTCGGCCATCTTGTCCTGCGTGCCCGACGGCGACAGCGTGGCCCGCGTCCCGAGGTGCTGGCCGATGATGTTGGTCCAGCGGGCCTGGTACCCGCGGGAGAAGCCGCAGAAGGAGCGGCCGCCGGAGAGGTGGTCGATCACCGCGACGTCCTCGGCCACCCGGAAGGGGTTCTGCGCGCTCATCGTGTACCCGAGCTGGCCGACCCGGATCCGGCTGGTCATCGCCGCCCAGTAGGCGTCGAGCAGACCGGGGTTGGGGCCGACCTCGTAGCCCTCGCTGTGGAAGTGGTGCTCGATCGAGGAGATCCCCCACAGGCCCAGCTCGTCGGCCGCCCTGACGATGGTGGGCATCTCCCGGATGAGCGCCTGGTAGCGCCCGGCGTCGCGGCCGATGGGGCGCTGCTCGATGCGCTCCTCGCGCGTCGCGGCCACCTGGGGGTAGAGCTGCAGGATCACCTTCACCATGGCCGCCGGCCTCCGCTCTCGGTCCCAGCCGCGGGGTGGGTCACCCCGGGATGGGCAGGGACGCTACGGAGGACGGCGGGGCCGGACACCTGGGACGGCCACAGTGCTGCGACCGCTCGTTTGTGCCTGCGCACAAGCCCGGTGCGGGTCGCCGCGCACGACACCGGCAACCCGGACGCCGGGTCGAGGGCGAGGCGCTGGTGTGCCTTCGTCGTCCCGCACGAGGGCGTGGACGGGGAGGCCGCCGTCGAGGGACTGCGGGAGGCGCTGACCGCGGCGCTGGGCCGGGCGATGGCCCCGCGCGCGGTGCACGTCGTGGCGGCGCTGCCCGAGACCCGCAACGGCAAGGTGCTGCGCCGGGTGGCCCACGCCTCCTCCCTGAGGACGGCGCCGGGTGACCTCTCCTCGCTGGAGGACGCGGCGGTCCTGGCCCGGTGACCATCGGCCGGTGACCGGGTCGGGTGACGCGCGTCCGCAGAGGGGGGACGACGGTCCGATGTCCGTAGAGTGGCGTGACCTGGGACACAGCGCTGTGGAGGAGGGGTCTGTCGTGGTCCACCCCCCGCTCGCCGAGACCGACGTCCTCCTCGCCGCGGAGCCGGCCGTCGCCGAGCTCAGCTCGTGGCTCGACGCGATCGCCGAGATCACCCGCGCGGCCAATCGGGCCGTGCCGCTCGACGAGCTGCTGGACCTCATCGCCGGGACGACGGCGCGGCTGACCGGCTACGACTTCTGCGCCGTCTTCGTCGCCGACACCGAGCGGCAAGCGCTGATCATCGGCGGCTCCTACGGCCTGTCGCAGGAGTACATCGACGCGATCAACGCCCGCACGCCGATCCTCATCCGCGCCGGCGACACCGGGGAGGGACCGTCCAGCCGGGCCTTCCGGGCGCAGCGGCCGGCGACCGTGCTCGACATCGCCGCCGACGCGCCGTCCCGGTCGTGGGAGACGGTCGCCGCGCAGCAGGGGTACTCCTCGGTGCTGACCGTGCCGCTGGTCGTCGGGGGGACCCCGTTCGGGCTGGTCAACTGCTACACGGCGGAGAAGCGGGAGTTCAGCGCGCGCGAGATCATCCTGATGGAGAGCATGGCCAACCAGGCCGGCCTGGCCATCGAGACCACCCAGCGGCTGACCCAGGCTGCCGCGGACGCCGACCGGCTCGCCGCGGGGGCCGCGGCCGTGTCCGCCGAGCTGGAGGCGCAGCGCCAGACCGACGCCAACCACCGTGAGCTGCTGCGGGTGGTCCTGCGCGGCGGCGGGCCGACGGCCATCGCCGAGTCCCTCGCCGCGATGCTCTCCTGCAGCGTCGTCATCGACGACGCCGGCGGGCGGCTGCTGGCCTCGGCCTGCGGTGACGGCCGTCCCGGCTTCCGCGGGCAGCGGGCCGCGGCGGTGTACGAGCGGGCCCGGGCGGGGGTCGGGGCGGAGGCGGACGTCGAGGCGGTCGACGTCCCCGCAGAGGAAGGCCGGCCGGGCGGGCTGGTCGTCCCCGTGGTCCTGGACGACGAGACCGCCGGGCACCTGTGGGCGCTGGCGCCGCGGACGCCCTTCGGCCCCTCCCAGCGGCAGGCGCTCACCCGGGCTGCCGCCGTGGTCGCGCTGGCCCTGCTCAAGGAGCGCACCGCCCAGGAGGTGGAGTGGCGGCTGTCCCGCGACTTCCTCGACGACCTGCTCGACGCCGAGGGCCAGTCGGCCGAGACCCTGCACGCGCGCGCCCGGCAGCTCGGCGCCGACCTGTCCCTGCCGCACACCGTCCTGGTGGTGCGGCGCGACCCCACCCCCGCCGCGGCCGGGCGCGGCTCCGAGGACCGCGAGGCATCGGCCCAGCGCGCCCTGCTGTCCCTGGTGCAGCAGACCGGCGCCGCCTGGGGCGGGGCCACGCTCGTCGCGACCCGCAGCGACCACGTGGTGGTGCTGTGGCACGACGCGGAGCGCGGCCGCTCGCCCGCTGAGTTCGCCGAGCACCTCCGCCGGGAGATCCAGGCCTACGCCAGCGGGTGGACGGCGACCATCAGCGTGGGCCCCGCCTGCACCGAGCTCCGCGAGTACGGCGACGCCTACCGGCTGACCTGCGGGGTGCTGGACCTGGTGCAGCAGGCCGCCCGGGGCGACCGGGTGGTGTCACTGGACACGATCGGCGCCTACCGGCTGCTGTTGCAGGTGAAGCGGCCGCGGGAGCTGCAGTCGTTCGCGGAGTCGATGCTGGGCACCGTCCACGCCTACGACCGGCAGCACCAGACCAGCCTGCGGGAGACCCTGGACTGCTACATGTCCCAGCGCTGCAACGTGTCGGTCACCGCCCGGACGCTGCACGTGCACCCGAACACGGTCGCCTACCGGCTGCGGCGGGTCGAGGAGATGCTGGGCATCGACCTCGGCGACCCCCAGGCCCTGCTGCACCTGCAGCTGGCCCTCATGGTGGAGGCCGTGCTCGGCGACCCCGGCCCGGGCGAGCCCGCCCGGGGTCAGCAGGGCGCGAGCGCGGCGATGCTGCGGCGCACTCCCTCGACGTAGCCCTCCCCCGGCAGCACCGGGTGCGGGACGACGGCGACGGTCGCCACATCGCTCCCGTGCCAGGCCGCCAGCTGCTCGCGGCAGCGTTCGGCCGGCCCGACCAGGCAGTACTCGTCGACGAGCCGGTCGGAGATGGCCGCACGCAGGCCGGCCTGATCGCCCTCGCGGAACGCCGCGGCGACGGCCGCGGCCTCGGCCTCGTGGCCGGCACGGGCCAGGGCGCTGTTGTAGCTGGGCAGCCCGACCCAGTAGCCCAGCGAGGCACGCGCCGCGTCGCGGGCGGCCGGCAGGTCGTCGGTGACGAACGCGTGCACCGTGGCCTCGACCGGTGGCGCGGGGCGGCCGGTGCGCTCCCCCGCCCGCGCGGTCGCCGCCGTCAGCGTGCCCATGGCCGACCGCGGCACGAGCCAGGCCATGACGCCGTCGGACTCCACCGCCCCCTCCTCGGCCATCCGCGGTCCGACGGCGGCCGTGTACACCGGCACCGGGTGCTCCGGACGGCGGAAGTCGAGCAGCTGGCCCTGGTACTCCTGCGGCGGCAGGTCGGGGTAGCGCACCCGCCCGCGGCCCTCGAGCACCGCCTTGACGTCACGGACGTACGCGGGCAGGTCCACGCTCGGCCGCCCCACCGGCACCCCCAGGGCCTCGACCCGGAGCTTGTGCCCCAGCCCCAGGCCGAGCACGAACCGGCCGCCGGAGAGGTCGGACGCGGTCACGGCCATCTGCGCCGCGACGACCGGGTGCCGCAGGTAGCTGACGGCGACGTAGCTGCCGACGCGGATCCGGGTCGTCCCCAGCAGGATGGCGAGGTCGACGGCGAGCGTGTCGGTCAGCGACTCGGTCGTGTAGCAGGCGGCGTACCCGTGCTCCTCCGCCGCGCGCCCCAGCTCGACGAGGTCGTGGGTCCGAGCGGGGGCGAAGGTGAGCAGCGCCACGCCGATCTCGGCCATGCGGGGAGGGACCCTTCCTGGGGACGGGGTGCCGGGTCACAGCTGCAGGTACTGCGCCATCCAGGTCGGGTCCTCGCGCAGCCGGGCGGCGTCCCCCGAGTGCACGATGACGCCCTGGTCGATGACGTAGACGCGGTCGGCCAGCTCGAGCGCCATCTGGCTGTTCTGCTCGACGAGCAGCACGCCGTGGCCCTCGTCGGCGACCCGGCGCAGGGTGCGGCCCATCTCTGCGGCGATGTTGGGCGCGAGCCCCTGGGTGACCTCGTCGACCAGCAGCAGCTTGCGGCCGCAGATCAGCGCCCGGCCGACGGCGACCATCTGCTGCTGCCCGCCGGAGAGGCGGGAGGCCACCCGGTCCAGGTGCGGCTCCAGCTGGGGGAACACGTCGAGCGCCCGCCGGAGGGCGGCCTGCTGCTCGCCCTTCGGCGTCCGCGAGCCCAGCACGGCCAGCCGGAAGTTCTCCCGCACGGTGAGCCCGGGGAACATCCGGCGGTCCTCGGGCACGTACCCGACGCCGAACCGGGCGACGCTCTCCGCCGGCAGGCCGACGAAGTCCCGTCCCTCGCAGCGGATGTGCCCGCCGCGGACCGTGACCAGGCCCATGATCGACTTCACGGTGGTGGTCTTGCCGGCACCGTTGCGGCCGAGGAGCGCGACCAGCTCGCCCGGCTGCACGGTGAGCGAGACGCCCTGCAGCACGTGAGCGAGCCCGTAGTAGGACTGGACGTCCTCGACCTCGAGCAGGCCCGCGCCGACCGCGCGCTGCTCCGGGGCGCGCCCGGCGCCCTGGGCGGTGCTCACGTGCTCCCCGTGAGGTAGACCTCTTGGACCTCGGGGTGCGACCGGACCTCGGCGGGAGCCCCCTCGAACAGCGTGCGGCCCTGGTGCAGCACGGTGATCCGGTCGGCGATGCTGAGGATCACGTCCATCTTGTGCTCGATCATCAGGATGGTCACCTCCCGGTTCAGCTCGCGGACGAGGTCGACGGTCGCGGCCGTCTCGGTCGGGCTCATCCCCGCGGTGGGCTCGTCGAGCAGCAGCAGCCGCGGCGAGGTGGCCAGCGCGATCGCGAGGTCCAGCCGGCGCTGGTCGCCGTGCGAGAGGTTGCTGGCGACGACGTCCCGCTCGGCGGACAGCCCGATCCGTTCCAACACCTCCTCGGTGTGCCGGACGACGCCCTTGATCCGGTCGGCCGGGCGCCAGAACACGTACGCGTGGGACGCCGCCTGGGCCGCGATGCGCACGTTCTCGAAGACGGTGAGCAGCGGGAAGACCGTGGTGATCTGGTAGCTCTTGGCCAGCCCGCGGCGGGCCACCTTGGCGTAGGGCATCCCGGTGATGTCCGCGCCGGCGAAGCGCACCCGGCCGCGGCTGGGCCGCGTGTGCCCGGTGATCAGGTTGAACAGCGTCGTCTTGCCCGAGCCGTTGGGCCCGATGATGGCGTGCAGGCTCCCCTCGGGGACCTCCAGCGACACGTCGTCGACCGCGTGGATGCCGCCGAAGGACCGGTCCAGCCCCTCCGCCTGCAGGATCAGGTCGCTCACGCCGTCCCCCGTCCTCGCCGGACCAGCCCGGGCAGCGTCTGGGTGACCAGGCCCCACAGCCCCTGGGGGAAGGCCAGGACGCAGACGACGAAGACCGCCCCGACGATCAGCTGCCAGGAGGCGAAGGAGCGGCTCAGCGTGCTCTCCAGCAGCAGGTAGACGACCGCGCCGAGGAAGGGGCCGAACAGCGAGGCGCGGCCGCCGAGGATGACCATGATCAGCACCACGCCGGAGAGCAGCCAGTACGGCTGCAGCCCGACGAAGTTGTTCAGCATGGCGAACAGGCCACCGGCCAGCCCGGCGACGGTGCCGGCGACGACGAAGGTCACCAGCTGCACCAGCCGGGTGCTGTAGCCGCAGCCGCGGGCCCGCTCCTCGTTCTCCCGGATCGCCTGCAGCACCCGGCCCATCGGCGACTCGGTGTAGAGGATCAGCGCCGCGAAGACGACGAACACGACGACCGCCGTGAAGACGAAGAACGTCAGCGGGTCGCGCAGGGCGTTGAGCTCGATGGTGACCCCGGGCAGCCACAGCGACGACACCGGGATGCCGGACAGGCCGTCGTCCCCGCCGGTGAGGCTGTTCCACTGCAGCGCGATGAAGAAGCCGAGCTGCGCGAAGGCGAGCGTGAGCATCGAGAAGTAGACCTCGGTGCGCCGCAGGCAGACCGCGCCCACGGCCAGCGACAGCAGGCCCATGCTGACCGCGGCGACCCCCATCGCCAGCCACGCGCTGGTGCTCACGTGCAGCAGGACCAGCCCGGCCGCGTACCCGCCCCACGCGAAGGGCAGCGCGTGGCCGAAGGAGACCAGCCCGCCGTAGCCGACGAGCAGGTTGAGCCCCGCGGCCCACAGCCCGTAGACGAGCATCCCGATGGCCAGGCTCGGGTTGGGCACGGTGAACATGACGACCACCGCGAGGACGACGTACAGCGCGAGCTGCCCCCAGGTCCAGCGGGCCGGCCCGGCGCCGCGGGTGCGGGCGACGGTCGCCGCCGGGGCGCCGGCGCGGGCCGGGGTGCCGTCGGAGGCCGACGTCGCTCTCAGGTCGGTCATGTCGCCGCCCCCAGCAGGCCGTGCGGCCGGAAGGTCATCACGAGGATCATCAGGACGAAGGGCACGATGCCGGCGTAGATGCTCGCGTAGAGCGTGGTCAGCGAGACGAGGACGCCGATCAGCAGGCCGGCGAGGACGGCGCCCCAGAAGCTGCCCATCCCGCCGACCACCACGACCACGAAGGCGAGGATCAGGATGTCGGCGCCCATCTCCGGGTAGACGCCGGTGATCGGCCCGGTGAGGACGCCGGCGATGCCGGCCACCGCCACCCCGATCGCGAACACCAACGTCCGGTACCGGTCGAACCGGACGCCCAGCGCCCGGATCATCACGTGGTCCCGGATGCCGGCACGGACGACCAGGCCGACGTTGGTGCGCTGCAGGAACAGCCAGAGCCCGCCGACGACCAGGCCCACGACGACGACCACGAACAGCAGGTAGGCCGGGAGGGGCCGGCCGATCCCCAGGTCGACCTGGAAGTCCAGCAGCCCCGGCGAGGGCACCCGGCGGCCGCCGGAGCCGGCGATCACCCGCACGCCCTCGATGAGGACGTAGGTCAGGCCGAAGGTCAGCAGCAGCGCGTCGACCTGGTCGCGCCCGTACATCGGCCGGATGATCGTGCGCTCCAGCGCCGCGCCGAGGGCCGCCATCACGACCGGCACCACCAGCAGGGCCAGCCAGATGCTGCCGGTCGCGGTGGCCAGGTAGGAGGTGAGGTAGGCACCCACCATGTAGAGGGCGCCGTGCGAGAAGTTGATGAACTCCAGCAGCCCGAAGATCAGGTTCAGCCCGAGCGCGAGCAGGACGAGCAGCGCGCCGCTGACCAGGCCCAGCAGGAGCTGGGAGACCAACTGGTCCATGCCACACCTTCCACGGTCTGGGCGCGGGCCCCGTCAGCCGGCCCGCTGGAACTCGCTCTGGACCTCCTCGCACGTAGGCGCGTACTCCTCCGTCCCCGGCGCGGTGGCGACCACCTCCCGGTAGCCGAACTGCGCGTCACCGCCCCGGCTCTCGGCCTCGTCGGCGGCCAGGCCCTCGAGGATGTAGATGGGGATGAGCGCCTGGTGGTCGCAGGCCCGGATCGTCATGTCACCCTGGCCGAGGGACACCTCCAGACCCTCCATGCCCTCCCGGAAGGCCTCCGGTGTGTCGTTGCCCTCCTCCACCTGCTGGGCGATGAGGTTGACCGCGTTGTAGGTGTAGACGCCGTATCCCCCCGGCGGGGCCCCGTGGGTCTCCCGATACGCCTCGACGTACTCCCGGACGCCCTCGTCGTCGACGTTCCACCAGAAGGCGGCCATGGCCCACGTGCCGTCGATCAGGTCGAAGCCGAGCTCCTGGTCGAAGCTGAGGTCCTCGAGGGTGAAGAAGGTGCGGAACCGGTCGGTGAGCCCGAACTGGGCCGCCTGCCGCAGGAAGCTCACCTGGTCGCGGCCGACGCCGCCGAACACCAGCACCTGCGCTCCGGACCCCTCGATCGTCGGGATGTAGGGGTTGAAGTCGGTGGTGCCCAGCGGGAAGAACGCGGTGCCCGCGATCGTGCACCCCTGCTGCTCCGGGACCGCTGTCTTGTAGCCGGCCTCCTGCTCGTAGCCGAAGGCGTAGTCCGGCAACAGGAGGAAGACGCTCTGCCCCAGCTCGCTGCAGATGAACGGGGCGGCGGCGTTGGTGGTCTGGGACGGCACCGGCGCCAGGTGGTAGGTCAGCTCCTCGTCGTAGTTCGGCGGCCGGTTGAGCTGCTCGGTCTGGCACGCCCCGAGGTAGGGGACGCCGGCCTGCGTGGCGATCTGGTTCATGGCCAGTGTGGTGGCGGCCGAGACGCAGCCGGTGAGGAAGTCCACCTGCTCCTCCTGCACCAGCGCCTGGGCCTCGCGCAGGGCCACGTCGGGCTTGAGCTGGTCGTCCCGGACCACGAGCTCGATCGGGCGGTCCCCGATCCGGCCGCCCAGCTGCTCCACCGCCAGCTCCGCGCCGTTGCGCTGCTCCTCGCCCAGCTGCACGTAGGCGCCGGTGAGCCCGGTGATGACGCCGATCCGGACCGGCTCCGTGGAGCCCCCTCCCCCTCCCCCACCACCGCCTCCGTCGCCGCCGGCCACAGTTCCGCCACAGGCGGTGAGGAGGAGCACCGCTCCCGCCACCAGACCGGATCTCGCCCGCATGGATGCGCCTCCCGCCGTCGACACAGTGCGCCGAACCCTAGGAGCGGGGGCGTGACCTCCGTCTCATGTGCGGGCACATGATCGTGGCGGCCGGGCTTGTGGCTCGGCACAAGCCCGCGCGGCGGCGGGTCGGATTGCATGCAACCGGACGCAACAGCCGCCTCCGCGGAAGTCGAGGAACGCATGCAGATCGGCCTCTTCCACTCCATCCAGTGGCCCGAGGGCAGCGACCAGCGCGACCGCTACGAGCAGGCGCTGACCCAGGCCTGCCATGCCGACGCCATCGGGTTCGACTCGCTGTGGCTCACCGAGCACCACTTCAGTCGGCACGGCATCGTCTCCGACAGCCTCGCCGTCCTCGGTCACCTCGCCGCGCGGACCAGCACCGTGCGGCTGGGGACGGCGGTGTCGGTGCTCCCGCTGCACCACCCGCTGCGCTTCGCCGAGGCGGCCGCGACGGTCGACCAGCTCAGCGGCGGCCGGCTGGACCTCGGCATCGGCCGCGGCTACCAGCCGGGAGAGTTCCGCGGGTTCGGCGTCGACATCGCCGAGAAGCACGACCGGTTCGCCGAGGCGCTCGACGTCCTGCGCGCGGTGTGGTCGGCCGACGGCCCGGTCTCCCACTCGGGCCGGTTCTGGTCCTTCGAGGACGCCTTCCCGCAGCCGCGGCCGGTGCAGCGGCCGCACCCGCCGCTGTGGGTGGCCACCGACAGCCCCGACGGCCTGGCGGCCTGCGCGGCGGAGGACTGGGGGGTGCTGCTGCCGCAGGGGACGTCCCTGACGGTCACCGCCGGGCAGGTGAAGCGCTACGAGGAGGCCCTCGCCGGCGTCGGTCGCAGCCTCGCGGACGGCCGGGCGTTCCTGGCGCGGGCGACCCACGTGGCCCCGACCGACGAACAGGCCTGGGCCGAGGCGGAGGGCCCGTACAAGGACTTCCTCGGGTACGCCGACCGGCTGCGCCGCGCGCGGGCCGGCGACGACCCGGGCGGCCGGAGCCCGTTCGACCTCGACGCCGACCTGCGCGACAGCGCGCTGTTCGGCAGCCCGGACACCGTCGTCTCCCGGCTCCGGGAGATCCGCGAGCTCGGCATCGACCGGGTGATGCTGTTCCTGCACATGGGCGGCCTGCCGCACGAGAAGATCATGGCGTCCCTGGACCTCCTCGCCGCCGAGGTCCTCCCCGCGGTCAGGGACCTCTGAGCGTGCCCACCCCGGTCGTCGACGCCCAGGTGCACGTCTGACTGCCCGAGGGTCCCGACCGGCCGTGGCCGCCGGGCGGCGCGGAGCGGGCGCGGGCGGTGCACCGGCACGAGCCCATCAGCGGCCGGGCCTGCTCGCCGAGATGCGGGCGAACTCCGCGGCCCAGCCGCGTCCCGGCTCGTCACGGCGGCCAGCACGCCGTGGCCCGACACGGTCACCGCCGGCGCGATGTGGGTGCCGGCGACCCGGCCCAGCCCGACGATCCCCCAGCCCGATCCGGTCGCCCACGGGCTCCCGTCCCCCTCAGTACATGACCAGCCCGTTGGAGACGTTGAGGTCCTCCCCGGTGACCGCCGCCGCCCGCGGCGAGGCCAGGAAGGCGACCGCCTCGGCGACGTCCCGGGCACGGACCAGCCGCTGCAGGGCCGACCCCCCGGCGAACTCGGCCCGGGCCTGCTCGACCGTGATCCCGCGGGAGGCGGCCTGCTGCTCGAGGACCCAGTCGATCCGGGGTCCCTCCACCCCGCCCGGCGAGACCAGGTTGACCCGGACCCCCGCCGCGCCGACCTCCCAGGCGAGCGTGCGGACCAGGCCGATGAGGGCGGTCTTGGACGCGGCGTAGGGGGTGCGGTTGACCAGCGGTCGCTTGCCGGTCACCGAGCCGATCACGACGACCGAGCCCGACCGGCGGGCGATCATCCCGGGCAGGAACGCCTGGCAGGCCAGCATCGTCCCGGTCACGTTGACCCGGAAGGTGTCCTCCCACTCGTCGAGCGGCATCTCCACCAGCGGCGTGCTCGGCCCCCCGACGCCGCTGTTGTTGACCAGCACGTCGACCCGGCCGAACTCCGCGTCCGCGGCCTTGGCCGCGGCGGTGATCGAGTCGGGATCACGGAGGTCCATCGCGACGGGCAGCGCCCGGCGACCGGTCGCCCGGACCAGCTCGGCCACCTCCTCCATCGCCTGCGTGGAGCGCCCGGTCAGGACGACGTCCGCGCCCTCGGCGGCCAGCCGCAGCGAGATCTCCCGGCCGATGCCGGTGCCCGCGCCGGTCACCGCGGCGACCGCGCCGTCGAGCAGGCCGGCTCCTCCTGAGGCGGTCACTTGACCGCCACCGCGTTCATCGGCGAGCCCGCGGCCCCGGTGATGGGCAGGGGCGCGGCGCAGAGCATGAACTCGTGGACGCCGTCCGCGGCGCAGTCCTCGCCGATCGCCTGGAGGTCCCAGATCTCGCCGAACGGGATGCCCATGTGCACCAGGGCGACGATGTGCAGGGGCTGGAACAGGTCGATCTCGTTGGGCCGCACCTCGCAGCCCCACGTGTCGGTGGCGATCGCCGCGACGTCGTGCTCGTGCAGCCAGGGCGCGGTGTGCAGCGACAGGCCGGGTGCCGCGCCGCCGTTGTAGTCGCCCCACTCGCCGCGCCGGGTCTCGGTCATGCCGGTGCGCACGATGACCGCGTCACCGGTGCGCACCTCCACCCCCTGCGCGGCGGCGGTGGCGTCGAGGTCCTCGGCGGTGATCGCGTAGCCCGGTTCCAGGCAGTCGACGCCCTGGTGCCGCGCGACGTCGAGCAGCACGCCGCGCATGACGAAGCGGTCCTTGGCCACCTGGATGCCGCAGGTGGCCGCGCCCTTGGCGCTGACGTTGCCGGCGTCGAAGCCGTTGTACATCCGCCCCTTCCAGAAGATGTGCGCCAGCCCGTCCCACTGACTGCCGGCCTGGTTGGGGGTCACCAGGACGTCGTCGGAGAAGCCGAAGCCCTTGGACGCGCCGAAGCCGCCGGGCAGCGGGTCCTGCTTGCCGGCGAGGTAGTCGGTGCCGGTCGCGGTCATCATGTTCAGCGGGTTGGCCCGGAAGCCGCCCGACTGCGGGCCGGTGAGGTCCAGCGGCAGGCCCATCGAGACCACCTTGCCCTGGCGGACCAGTGCCGCGGCCGTCCTGATCTGCTCGGGCCCGACGTGGTTGAGGGCCCCGAGCTCGTCCTGCTCGCCCCAGCGCCCCCAGTTGGAGAACTTCCCGATGTAGTCGCGGATCACGTCGTCGCCGCGGAAGGGGACGTCGTCGGTCGGGTCGGCCATGCTTCCTCCTCATCTGGTGGTGTCCCGTGCCGGGCACACCGAGCGGACTCAGGTGACCCGCATGTCCGCGGAGTCCCCCGGCACCCGGAGGCCGAAGGTGAGCGCCGGGTCGCCGGGCACCCAGTCGTTGCGGAACTGGGCGCCCTCCCCGAGGTCCCGGGTGCGGGCGAGCAGCGCGCGGCCGAGGTCGAGCTGGGCGGGCTCCCACAGGCTCAGTGCCGCCGGCACGTCCCCGGCGGCGCGCAGCAGCGCCGCGGCGAGCGCCCACACGTCGTCGGCCCCCTTGGCCGTGGCCGCGGCCGCGTGCGGCCGCACGGCGAACGCGGCGTCGCCGACCAGCGCCACCCGGCCGAAGGCCATCCGCGGCACCTCGACGTCGACCATCACCTGCAGGAACGGCGACGAGCTCCTCTCTGCGACCTCCGCCAGCGCGGGGGGCAGCTGGGCCCGCGCGGTGGCCCGGAAGTCGGCCAGGTGCTCGTCGCGGACCGCGCCCGGTGGCAGGGACACGTCCCGCCGCCGTCCGGACCGGTCGGTGAGCAGGTCGGCCAGCGGCGCGCCCTCGGCGACGTTGCGGTACCAGACCAGGTTGACCAGCCGCCGTCCCGGCTCGACCTCCCCGTCGTAGTTGGGGATCGGGTAGGTCAGCGCGTGGCTGCCGGGGCGGACGTGGTAGGTCAGCGAGTCGTCGAGGGCCGCGAACGTCTCCGGGGTCAGCTCCCGCTCGTCGACGACGGCCCGCCAGGCCACGTACCCGCCGTAGCGCTGCCGGACATCGGGCAGCATCGCCCGCCGGGTCGAGGAGGAGACGCCGTCGGCCCCGACCACCAGGTCGGCGGTCGCCGTGCGGCTGTCGGCGAAGGTCACCTCCACCTCGTCGGCGGTCTGCCGGATCCCGGTGGCCTCGGAGTCGAGGTGGTACCGGTCGCGGTCGAAGGCGTGCAGCAGCGT
Organism: Geodermatophilus sp.; assembly: GCA_035645175.1. Lineage (GTDB taxonomy): Bacteria > Actinomycetota > Actinomycetes > Mycobacteriales > Geodermatophilaceae > Geodermatophilus. The sequence continues at coordinate 6,752 of DASQNB010000689.1, read as the reverse complement.
GCCGTAGAGGGTGTTGTAGCCGGTGAAGTGGTGCCGCCGGTGCGCCTCGGCGAGCACCGAGCCGTCGTCGGCCAGGTAGCGGTGCCAGGTCGCCGAGGTGCTCACCCGGTCGAGGTCGAGCAGGTGGTTCTCCAGCAGGTAGCGCACCGTCGTCGGGTGCAGCACGATGCCGACCCCGCGCCCCTCGAGCGGCATGCGGGAGCGCTCGTAGACGTCGACCTCGCAGCCGATGTCGCGGAGCACCAACGCGGTGGTCAGGCCGATGAGGGACCCGCCCAGCACCGCGACGCGCAGCCGGCCCGCGGGCAGCCGGCCGGTCCCGGACGTGGTCACCACCGGGAGGACCGGGCGGACGTCGTCACCATGTGCGAGGGCCTCCCATCCGGACGGGGCACGGCCGGTCCGCACCCTGGAACGTGCTCTGCGTCACGTGTACCGTCTCGGCGGCCCCGCCGGTGGAGGAAGGAGGACGGTGCTCGACGCCGCCGACCCCGCCCGGACCCGTCCGCTGCCCGACGCGGGCGGCGACCTCCTGCCCGGCTGGGTCCGCGAGATGGCTGCCGGCGTCGACCTCGCCGCGCTCTGCGAGCGGGTCGTCGCCCGGGACATCGTCACCGCGTTCCCCGACCTCGCCGACGACGCCGGCTTCGCCGACCACCTGCGCGCCAGCGTCCGGGAGAACCTGCGGCTGCTGCAGCAGGTGCTCTGCGGCCGGCTGCCGCTGAGCGCCGTCCGCCTGGAGCAGCCGCTGGTCTTCGCCCGGGTGCAGGCCGAGCTGCGGATCCCGCAGACGGCCCTCCAGCGCTCCTACCGGGTCGGGTTCGCGGAGATGTGGCAGGCCTGGGCCGACCGCCTGCAGGAGGTCGCCGAGGCGGCCGACGTCCCGCGCGCCGAGGCCCTGCGGGCGCTGGCGGGGCTCACCACGGCGATCTCCGACTACCAGGACCACGTCGCCTCGCTCGTCGCGGAGAACCACGCGCGGGTCGACGAGGCGCTCGGCCGCACCCGCGCCCACGTCCGGCAGGGGCTGGTCCGGGAGATCCTCCGCGGCGACCGGACCACGCTGGCGCCCTCGGACCTGATCACCCTCGACCACGACCTCGGCGGCGACCACGTCGTCGTGGTGCTCCCGGCGGTCGCCGAGGGCGCGGCAGGGACCCTCATGGGGGGCCTGCGGGCCCGCACCGGTGTGCGGCAGACCCTCGTCCACCCGCTCGACCTGAGCCGGACGGCGGTCTGGCTGACGACCCCCTGCTGGACCCGGGAGGTCCACGGCCGGCTGCTGGCCGCGCTGACCGACGCGGGGGTGGAGGCCTCGGTCTCCGAGCCGCTGCGCGGACTGACCGGCTTCCGCGAGGCCTTCGGCCAGGCGCAGGACGTCGAGCGGGTGCGCGTCGCGTGGGGCCGCGCCGCGGCACCCCGCGTCCTGCAGCACGCCGACGTGGCCCTGGAGATCCTGCTGCTGCGCGACCCGGAGCGGGCCCGCCGCTTCGTGCGCACGGAGCTGGGCCCGCTGGCCGAGGACACCACCGAGGCCGCCCGGCTCCGGGAGACCCTCGAGGCCTCGTTCCGCCTGGGCAGCCACGTGGGCACCGCCGAGCACCTGCAGCTGCACGAGCACACGGTCCGCAACCGGCTGCACCGGGCCGAGGAGCACCTGGGCCACCCGCTCACCGAGCGGCGCACCGAGCTGCAGGTCGCGCTGCGGCTGCAGCGGCTGCTCGCCCGCCCGGCACAGCGCTGAGCCGGCGTTCAGGGCTCTCCCTCCACTCCCGCGCGGCGGAGCCGCCAGGGCGACAGCGCCGCTCACTGCCCGACCAGCCGCTGGAGGACGCCGAAGACGCAGGCGGTGTCCTGGTCGAGCCGGTCCTGGGCGACCGCGGCCTCGTACAGGACGCGGGTGGCCGAGAACAGCGGCGTCGGGCTGGCCACGCCGTGCGCGAACTCCGCGATCAGGCCGTTGTCCTTCTGCATCGTGGCGACGGTGGCCGTGGCCGGGGAGTACCGCCCGGCGGCCATGAGCGGGCCGCGGACCTGCAGCATCCGTGAGCCGCCGGCCCCGTCGCCCACCGCGACGAGCACCTGCTCCAGATCGAGCCCGGCCCGCTGGGCGAGCAGCAGCGCCTCGGCGGCGGCGGCGTTGTGGACGGCGACGAGCAGGTTGGCCACCAGCTTCATCGCGGTGCCCTGGCCGAAGGCGCCCAGGTCGTACTGCGCGCGGGTGAACGCCTCGAGCACCGGGCGGGCCCGCGCCTTGGCGGCGTCGTCCCCGCTGAGGTAGGCGACCAGGTCGCCGTCGCGGGCCTGCTGGCCGGTGCCGCTCATCGGGCAGTCGAGCAGGGTGGCGCCGAAGGCCGCCGCCCGCTGCCGGCCCTCCTCCTTGGTCTCCGGCGACAGGGTGCTGGTCTCGATCACGACCAGGCCCGGGCGGGCGCTCTCCGCCAGGCCCCCCTCCCCGTCGAGCACGGCGAGCAGGGCCGCCGCGCTCGGCAGCGAGGTGACCAGCACGTCGGTCGCGGACGCGACCTCCGCCGGGCTGCCGCAGGCGCTGCCCCCGCGCTCCTCGTGCTCGGTGCGCCGGCCGGCGTCGACGTCGTAGCCCGGCACCGGGACGCCGGCGGAGAGCAGGTGCCCGCTCATCGCCGAGCCCATCACGCCGAGGCCGACGAAGCCGACCGGATCGCCGCTCACCGCTCCTCCCCCGGCCGCAGGAACCCGCGCAGCGCGGTGGCGAACTGCTCCGGCTGTTCCAGCACCCCGGCGTGCCGGGCCGGCGACAGCCAGACCAGCTGCGCGCCGGGCAGCGTCGAGGCGAGCTCCTCGGCGGCGGCGGTGAACGGCGGTGCGTCGTCCTCGCCGCAGACCACCAGCGTGGGCGCGGTGATGGTGCCGACCACGCCGGTGAGGTCGGCGGCCTCCAGCGCCCGGCAGGCCAGGCCGTAGCCCTCGGCGTCGCCGGCGAGGAAGGTGCGCCGCGCCTGCTCGACGACCGGCCCGCCCGCACCCAGGAAGTCGGCGCTGAACCACGACGCGAGAGTCGGGTCGGCGAACGGCTCGAGACCCTCCCGCGGAGCCCGCGCGGCCCGGTCCCGCCACATCTGGCGCATCTGCTCGGGATAGACCGACACGGCGTCGACGACGACCAGCCGCCGCACCAGGTCCGGCGCGTCGGCCGCCAGTCGCTGCGCCACGAGCCCGCCCAGCGAGACGCCCACCACGTCGGCGGGCACGGCCCCGGCCTCCCGCAGCAGCGCCGCGGCCTGGTCGGCGAGGTCCTCGACCGTGTACGGCTGCGCGGGCACCGGCGTCGTCCCGTGACCGGGGAGGTCGTAGGTGAGCACCGTGGCGCCGTCCAGGGCCGGGACGACGCCGTCCCAGAAGCGGTGGTCGACGCCGAGCGGGTGCAGCAGCAGGACCGGCAGGCCCTCCCCCGTCCGGTGCAGGACCGGGGTCGGCAGCTCCGCGCCGCTCACCGGGCGGCCCCGTCCTGCGCGCGGGCGTCGGGCAGCGGGTCGGCGCCCTCGGGGACCGGCGTGCGGGCCACGTTCATGACCATGGCCAGGGTCGTGTAGTAGCCGGCGGTGCCGACCACCTCGACGACCGCGGCGTCACCGAGCTCGGCCAGCGCCCGGGCCCAGGTGTCGTCGCCCACCTGGCGGGTGCGGTGCAGCTCGTCGAGCAGGTCCCACACCGCGGCCGCGGCCGGGTCCATCGCCGGAGGGCGCCGGCCCTCGCCGATCGCGTCGACGACGCCGGCGTCCAGCCCGGCCTGCAGCGCCAGCGGCCGGTGGTGGGCCCACTCGAAGGGCTGGTCCCACCAGCGCGAGACGAACAGCACGGTCATCTCGAACAGCCGCCGCTCCAGCGGGCTGGACCAGCGCAGGTACTCCCCCACCCGCTGCAGTCGGGCCATCAGCTCCGGGCTGCGCAGCAGGGGCGCGAACGGGCCGATGACCGCTCCCCGCGGTCCGGAGCTGATCTCGGCGACCGCGGCGCGCTGCTCGGGGCTGAGCTCCGCGTCGAGGGGTGGCGGCAGGCGGTCCCCCGTCACGCCCGGCCCCCCACCGCGTCCGGCACCGGGCCGTCGTCGGCGCCCAGCGCCTCGTTGACCTGGGGCATGACCTTGGTCGCCATGAGCTCCATGGAGCGCCGGGCCAGCTCGGGGTCGACCCAGTCGAGGCCGGCGTAGACCAGCTCCCCGAAGTCACCGGTCTGCTCGCGCAGGGCCAGCACCTGGTCGGCCACCGAGTCCGGTGTGCCGCAGATGACGAGGTCGCGCAGCACGCCGTCGAGGCTGATCGCCTCGTCGGGCTGCTCGCGCGAGGTCTTGAACAGCGCGAGCCGGCCCAGCGACCGCATCTTGCCCAGCATCTTCCCGTAGTAGTAGCGGTACGGACTGTTCGCGGCCGCCCGCCCGTACTCCTCGGCGACGGCGGCGTCGTCGGCCACGAAGACGGTGCGGGCCACCCGCCAGTCCGCGGGGTCCGCGGTCGCCCCGGCCGACTCCCGGCCCTCGACGTAGTTGGGCCAGTGCGTGGCCACCCACTGGGGCAGCAGGAAGTTCGCCGACAGCGGGTGGAAGTCCTTCGCCCCCATCGCGACGACGCCCTTGGAGAACGGTGCGACGACGGTCCCGACGACCTCCGGCCGCGGGGTCTGCAGCGGCTTGCCGACGATGCCGACGCCGACGTCCCCGTTGAACGTCCTGGCGGTGGAGACCCGGAAGCGGTTGCCGGGGAGGTCGATGTCGTAGGGCGGGTCGCGCTCCCACAGCGCGGTGATGACGTCGACGGCCTCGGCGAACAGCTGGTTGCGGTCCTCGTCGAGGATGCCGAGCAGCTCGGCGTCGGAGGGCAGCGCCCCCGGGCTGACGCCGAGGATGAAGCGCCCGCCGGAGAGGTGGTCGAACATCGCGCTGTTCACCGCGACCAGGGCCGGGTGCACGTGCGAGAGGTTCGTCGTCCCGGTGGCCAGCCGGATCTGCCGCGTCTCCGGGATGAGGGTCGCGAGGAACACCAGGCTGTTGGTGATGTTCTCGTGCCGGTCGGTGAGGTGCTCGCCGATGAACGCGTCGTGGAAGCCCAGCCGGTCGGCCAGGACGACCGCCTGGCGGTCCTCCTGCAGGGTCTCGGCCCAGGTGCGCCCCTGCGGGTGCATCGGCATGGCGAAGTAGCCCAGTCTCACGACGGTCTCCTCTGGCTCACGACGTCTCCTCGGGATGGCGGTCGACGCAGGCCAGTGAAGGCGCGGACGGGCCGGCGGGCAGTGTCGGCGGCGGACAAGTTGACCGCACGGCGATGACGCCGGCCGTGAGTCCGGGCGGGCCGCTGACGGGCCCCGGCATCCGGGCGCCGCTGCGCTGACGCACGCCGCCATCCCGCCGCGCCGGGGACGCCGGTCTACTCGCTGCCGAGGTCCGCGCCCGCCCGGGGCGCGGCACGGTCGGACCGGAGGCGGCCCGCGTGACGACTCCCGAGCCGGCGGCTCCCCCCGCCGTCGACGCCGCGACCTTCCGGCACGTCGTGGGACACCTGGCCAGCGGGGTGACCCTGGTGACCACCCGCACGGCCGACGGCCCGTTCGGCATGACGGCGAGCTCGGTGACCTCCCTGTCGCTCGAGCCGCCGATGATGCTGGCCTGCCTGAACAGCTCCTCGAGCACCTGCGCGGCGGTGTCGGCGGCCGGCTCCTACGGCGTGAACGTCCTCGGGCAGGGCCAGGGCCACCTCGCCCAGCAGTTCGCCACGCCCGGGGCCGACAAGTTCTCCGGCCTGTCCGTGACCGACGGCGTCCTCGGCGTCCCGTTGCTGACCGAGGCGCTGGCCCGCATCGAGTGCGAGGTCGTCGAGGAGGTCCGGGCGGCGACGCACACGATCTTCCTCGGCCGGGTGCGGCACGCCCAGGCCGCCGAGGGCAGCCCGCTGACCTACTTCCGGGGCGGCTTCGGCCGCTTCGAGTTCGCCCGGGACGACGAGGTCTACCTGCGGGCCCGCCGGCAGGTGCTGGAGCGGCGGTACGCCGCGGACACCGTGCTCCCGCTGGACGACCTGGCCTACTCCCTCGACGTGGACGAGCCGGCGGCCTTCTACGCGCTCACGCGGTTGGCCGGGGAGGGGCTGGTGCGCCGCGACCCGGAGCGCGGGTACGTCGTCGTCCCGTTCACCGCGCGCACCTCCGACGAGACCTTCGACGCGCGCTGCGCCATCGAGCTCGGCGTGCTGGACATGGTCACCGGTCGGGTGCCGGAGGACGAGCTCGCCGGCCTGCGGCAGCGCTTCGAGGCCATGGCGGCCCTCCTCGTCGGCGAGCGCTTCGTCGACTTCGACGGCTACCTCGACGCCAACTACGCCTACCACGAGTACCTGGTCTCGCTCGCCCACAGCGCGGCGCTGACCGCGGCGTTCGCCCAGCTGCACATCCGGTCGGTGATGACCCGCAGCTTCGGCGCCACCCCGGTGACCTCGCAGCGCTTCATCGAGGCGCAGCGCGGCATCACCGAGGGCCTGGAGCGGGGAGACCGCGACGCCGCCCGGGCCGCCGTGCAGCGCTACACCGACCTGGCCAAGCAGCGGGTGCGGGAGATCCTGGCGCAGACCGGCGGCCGGCTCTGAGGCCGGCCGGCCCGGGGTCAGGCCGGGCCGCCGGGCGCGGCGCCCCGCGCGGTGATCGTGGCCCGCACCTCGGCCGCGTCCGCACCGGCGGCCAGCAGCGCCCACAGCAGCAGCCGCGCCTTGCGCGCGTCGAGCCAGCCG
>DASQNB010000688.1:0-2205 GCA_035645175.1 Geodermatophilus sp. | reverse complement strand
ACCACGTGCCGGCCGGCCGGGATCATGCACAGCTCGCGCAGCACGTCGAGCTCCTTGCGCAGCCCGCGGACGCCGGGGACGTCCATGCTGCTGAGCATCACGACGTCGGTGGCGCGGTCGAGCGCCGCGAGGGTCTGCTCGGACAGGCCCGGCGCGGTGTCGACGACGACGTAGCGGAACTCCCGCGACAGCGAGGTCAGCAGCCGGCCGACGTCGGCGGCGGTCACCGTGTCACCGGCGGCCGGGGACTCCGCCCCGCACACCGCGTAGAGGCCGCTGGGGTGCTGGGTGAGGAAGGTCTTGAGCACCATGGTGTCCTCGGTCGCCGGGCCGTGGGCGACGTCGGGCAGTGCGTACTCGGGCACCAGGCCCAGCGCGGAGGCGACGTCACCGAACTGGACGTCGAGGTCGACCAGCACCGTCGACTGGGGCGCGGCGGCGGTCAGGCCGATCGCCAGGTTGGCCGAGACGGTGGTCTTGCCGACGCCGCCCTTCGGGGAGGCCACGGTGATGACCCGGCCGGTGTAGCGGGCGGTCTCCTCGACCGGGCGCAGCACCCGCCGCCGCCCGGCCGCGGTCGAGCCGGCCCGCTCGACGGCGGCGCGGACCTCGACGGCGTCCGCGGTGGCCGGCAGCAGGTCGCGGATCCCGGCGCGCATCGCCGCCTGCCACGTCCCCGGGGTCGGGTCGGCGAGCAGGACGACGCTGATGCCCGGGCACTGCACGTCCAGGCGCGCGGCGAGGGTGAACACCTCCTCCGGCGGCGCCAGCGGGCCGATGAGCAGGACGTCGGGCAGCTCGCCGTCGGGGAGTTGCTCGAACAGCCGCGCCGGGTCGGCGGGCAGCCGGCCGGGCGGCAGCACGTGCACGTCGCCGTCCGTCGCCTCTCCCACCCGCCGGACGAGGCCGTCGTCGGCTGCGCCGAGCACCACGCGACTCATGAGACGTCCTTCTCGTAGATGTTCTCCGGGGTGAGGACCTCGGTGTCTCCGAGGTCGACGCCCTCGGGCTCGAGGGAGAGCCAGACGGTGCCGTGCTCCATGCCGAAGACGACGGCCTCGGCCTGCTCGGGCCGCAGTCCGAGGGTGACCATCAAGCTGGCCGAGGGTGCGGCGCCGCCGGAGGAGGCGGTGTCGGTCGCCTCGCCGTCCGCCGCGGGGGCCGGCGCGCCCTGCACCTGGGTGACCAGCACCCGGTTCAGGACGGCGTGCGTCGCGCCCTCGAGGGAGACGTGCACGCCGACGGTGTCGCCGGCCGCCAGCCGCCCGCCCACGGCGCGCTGCGGCTCGAGCAGGAGGCTGACCTCGGCGGCTCCGTCCGGCGCGGCCACCGTGCCCGGCACCTCCAGGTCCTCCGGAGCCGCGAAGCGGCCGGCCAGCAGCTGCTCCCCCGGCTGCAGGTCGACGGTGGCGACCTGCCCGGTGATCTCGTCGAGGTCGGTGACCGCACCCGGGGCGGCGGCCTTGGCAGGCAGCTGCTCGGTGCGGACCAGGTCGGCCAGGGCCTCGCCCGGCGTCCCCTCGGGGACCGGCCGGTCCACCACCAGCACGTCCACGGTCTGCACCCCGGCCAGGGCGCGGGCGTCGGCGCCGCGCACGTAGGCCAGCAGCACCACGGCGCCGGTGGCGGCGAGGAGCAGGGCCGCGAGGGCGGCGAGCAGTCGGCGTCTCACGAGGGCCCCTAACGGATCAGTCGGAGGACCCAGGCGCCGAGGGAGGGCGCGCCGGGGCCGTAGGAGAAGGAGTCGCCGGCGTCGACGAAGCGGGTGAAGTAGCCGCGGATGCAGCGCTCCTCGCCCTTGCACGGCTCGCCGGCGTCGTACTGGCCGCCGAAGTGGTAGGCGGTGATCGTGAACGCGGCGTAGCCGTAGACGTGGTACCAGGCGCTGCTGCCGGTGCCGCCGTACTCGTCGAAGATCGGCAGCAGCACGGTGCGGCCGAGCAGGGCGGCGACGTCGCCGGTGTCGCAGCCCTGCGAGGGGTTGTTGCCCGGCTCGGAGGTGAACCGGCCGCCGACCCGGCTGGTGGCCCGGCAGGTGTCCCCGCCGTCGGTGGTCAACCAGCCGAAGCCGCCGGGGACGAACATGTCCGACGGCCCGGTGCAGCCGGTGTCGGACTTCTTCGGCAGCACGATGGTGCGCTCGGTGGTGGTCGAGGGCAGGCCACCGCCGGTCTGGGCGGCGAACTCGCACCACGAGAAGACCAG
>DASQNB010000687.1:0-1728 GCA_035645175.1 Geodermatophilus sp. | reverse complement strand
GATGAGAATGCTCCAGTCGTCCGGCGACGTCGGAACACACTGGCGCGGGAGAGTCCGTTGAGGTGTATGGCGCGGGGTCCTCGGGTGCCTCTGATTGCTGCTGCGAGCGCGTGGGTCTGTGTCCTGGCAGAGGTCCCTCCGGACGGCGTCCACCCGCTGTCTTCGGGAGGTGATCAGGGTGGAGGTCCTGTTCGAGCGGGTCGCCGGGCTGGACATCGGCAAGAACTCGCTAACCGTCTGCAGGCGCACGCCCGGTGCCGGTGGTCGTCGGATCAGTGAGACGCGCACGTTCCCGACGACCACCCGGGCCCTGAACGTGATGCGGGACTGGCTGCTCGTCGGCGGGGTGACGATCGCTGCGATGGAGTCGACCTCGACCTACTGGAAGGCGCCGTTCTACTGCCTGGAGGAGGTCATGGAGGCCTAGACGAGTAAGTCCTAACGGCCGGGAGAGTCGAAGGGCGCTGTAGACGCGGGCGGAGGGTGTTCAGGCTCGGGTTGTGACGACCGACCTCAACACCCTCCTGACCGCACTCTACGTCCGCATCGACGAGTATCTGACCGGCCGCGGGCGAGCCGGACGCCCACCGCGGCTGACCGACGCCGAGCTGCTCACCTTGGCCGTGGCCCAGGTCCTGCTCGGCGTCCGGTCCGAGGCCCGCTGGCTGCGGCTGGTGCCGGCCGCGCTGCCCGGCGCGTTTCCCTACCTGCCGGGCCAGTCCGGCTACAACAAGCGGCTGCGGGCCGCGCTGCCACAGCTCAAGCAGCTGATCCGGCTGCTGGCCACCGACACCGACCTGTGGGCCGACCCGGTGTGGCTGGTCGACTCCACCCCGGTCGAGTGCGCCCGCTCGCGGCCCACCGTGGCCCGCTCGGACCTGGCCGGCATCGCCGGCTACAGCTACTGCCCCAGCCACTCCCGCTGGTTTTGGGGACTGCGGCTGCACCTGGTCTGCACCCCGGCCGGGCTGCCGGTCACCTGGGCGCTGGCCGATCCCAAGCTCGACGAGCGCCAGGTGCTCATGTGCGTGCTCGACCACGACGCGGAGCTGCTCACCCAGCGCCCGGGCCTACTGCTCATCGCCGACAAGGGCTACGTCTCCGCCGAGTTAGATGACTATCTGCACGCCCGCGGCGCCGAACTACTGCGCCCCTCGTATCGCAACCGCACTGCCCGCCCGGGGCAGGCGCTGCTGGCCCCGATCCGCCAGCTCATCGAGTCGGTCTACGACACCCTCAAAGGCCAGCTCGACCTGGAACTGCACGGCGGCCGCAGCCTGACCGGGGTCACCGCGCGCGTCGCCCAGCGCCTGTTGGCGCTCACCGCTGCCATCTGGCACAACCGCGCCACCGGCCAGCCGATCACCCGATCTCTGATCGCCTACGACCACTGATCGGCTTCGGACTTACTCGTCTAGATCGTCCAGGTGCACCAGGCCAACCTCGGCGTCTACGGCGCCCGCACCCTGACCGGGGTGGCCACCCGCGTCGCCCAGCGGCTACTCGCCCTCACCGCCGCCATCTGGCACAACCGCGCCACCGGCCAGCCGATCACCCGATCTTTGATCGCCTACGACCACTGATCGGCTTCGGACTTACTCGTCTAGGGCTCCGGTGCGGCTCGCCGCCGTGGCTTGACGTTCAGCGCCAGTGACCAGCCGGATGCCTGGTGAGGCAGTGCCGGGTCGTCACGTGGAGCGCGCCGAGCGGGCCCAGGGACGCGTCAAC
>DASQNB010000686.1:0-3533 GCA_035645175.1 Geodermatophilus sp. | reverse complement strand
TCCAGCAGCAGCCCGCGCGCCCGGTCCAGCCGCCGCCCGGTCAGGTAGCGGTGCGGCGGCAGCCCGTGCCGGCGGGTGAAGCACCGCACCAGGTGGGTGGGCGGCGCGCCGAGCAGCTCGCCGGCCTCGGCCAGCCCGAGCCCCTCGACGGTGCGGGCGTCGAGCAGGTCGCGCAGCCGGTCGGCGAGGACGTCGTCCCGCACGGCCGCCGCCGCGGCGACCGTGCCGGCCAGGTGCTGCCGCAGCCGGTCGAGCACGAGGGCCAGCCGGCTCTCCGCCTCCAGCGCCTCGGTGCGCGGGGTCAGCGCGGCGTGCAGCTGGGAGAGGCGCGTCCGCAGCGCGGGGTCCTCGAGCGTCGGCCGGTCGACGGCGACGCCGACCCGGTCCTCCCCCAGGGTGTCGGCGTCCAGGTACAGGACCCGCTTGCGGAAGCCGCCCGGCGTGTGCGCCCGACCGTCGTGCGGCACACCGGGCGGCAGCAGGGTGACCTCGCTGGTCGCGGCACCGTGGGCGTGCCGGTCGAGGTCGTAGCGGATGGCGCCGGCGTCGACCACCAGCAGCGTCCACGCGTCGTGGGTGTGCGAGGGGTAGGCGTGGTCGGTGAACGAGGCGTGGAAGACCTCGGCCAGCCCCGGCACACCCGGCCGCCAGGCGGTGACCCGCGAGCCGCTCGGCACGTCAGGAACGTACAAGACCCGGCGGGGGCGGCCGGGTGATCGTGCGGGCATGGATCCTGCGCAGCCCGCCGTCCGCTGGCCCACGAAGATCGCCGTCCTGCTGCGGGAGGACCTCGCCTCGTGGCAGGCGCTGAACGTGACCGCCTTCCTGTCCAGCGGCATCGCCGCGACACTGCCGGAGCTGGTCGGCGAGCCCTACGCCGACGCCGACGGCACCGCCTACCTGCCGATGTTCCGCCAGCCGGTGCTGGTGCTGACCGGCACGGCCGAGGTGCTCACCCGCGCCCACGCCCGCGCGGTCGAGCGCCGGCTGCCGCTGTCGGTCTTCACCGCCGACCTGTTCGCCACCGGCGGGGACGACGAGAACCGGGCCGCGGTGCGCGCCGTCCCCGCCGCGGAGCTCGACCTGGTCGGCCTGGCGCTGCACGGGCCGCGCAACGCCGTCGACAAGGTGGTCAAGGGCGCGCGGATGCACCCGTGACGGCCGACCCGTCCTGCGCCGGGAGGACGTGGTCGCCGACGCGGTCGGTGGACAGGCACAGCGAGCAGACGTGCGCGTCGTGGGTGGCGCAGGCGGTCATGTCCGGCCGCTCGTAGTCCTGCCGGCAGACGTGGCAGGTCAGGTGCTCCCCCGACGGGTTCCCGTGCTCGTCGTACATGGGCAGGTCGATGCCGTCGTCCGTGCGCCGCAGGTAGTACCTCCCGCGGGTGGCGACCGCCAGCACCGGCGGCAGCACGACGGCCAGGCCGATGGCGACCAGCGGGGAGTAGGGCCGCAGCGTCTCGCCGAGGCCGCCGAAGAAGCAGGCGATCGAGACGCCGGCCGCGACCAGCATCGACACGAAGCCGACCGGGTTGACCGCGTAGAGCATGCCGCGGCGGAACTCCGGCGCCTTGGGCGAGATCCCGAGCAGGTACTTGTTCACCGCGATGTCGGTGGCGACGACGACCACCCAGGCGATGCCGCAGTTGGCGTAGAAGCCGAGGACGGTGTTGAGGAAGTCGAACATGTCGGCCTCCATCAGCACCAGCGCGATCGCCAGGTTGACGGCGAGGAACACCAGCCGGCCCGGGTAGTGCCCGGTGAGCCGGGTGAAGCTGTTGGTCCAGGCCAGCGATCCGGAGTACGCGTTGGTCACGTTGATCTTCACCTGGCTGATCACCACGAGGACGACGGCGAGGGTCATCGCCAGCCACCCGGGCATCAGGTCGCGGTAGATCTCCAGGAACTGGTGCACCGGCTGGTTGGCCACCGCGGCGCCGTCCGCGACGGTGGCGATGACCCAGACGGCGAGGAACAACCCGATCACCTGCTTGGCCGCGCCGAACACCACCCAGCCCGGGCCGGCCAGCAGCACCGCGGTCCACCACCGGCGGGTGTTCTCCGGCGTCTTGGGCGGCATGAAGCGCAGGTAGTCGATCTGCTCGGCGATCTGCGCGATGAGCGACAGGCACACCCCGGCGGCCAGCAGCGCCGAGCCGATGTTGGGTGCCTGGCCGTCCTCGCCGCGGTAGGCCAGGAAGGCGTCGATCGACTCGGGGTGGGCGACCAGCAGGTAGCCGAACAGGATTACCATGAGGACCAGCCACAGCGGGGTGGTCCAGACCTGCAGGGTGGACAGCGCCTTCATCCCGTAGATGACCAGCGGGAAGATGACCACCGTCGAGAGCGCGTAGCCCAGCCACAGCGGGACGCCGAGGCCGAGCTCCAGGCCCTGCGCCATGATCGCGCCCTCGAGGGCGAAGAAGATGAAGGTGAACGTCGCGAAGATGACGTTGGTGACGACCGAGCCGTAGTAGCCGAACCCGCTGCCCCGGGTGATCAGGTCCAGGTCGAGGTTGTAGCGGGCGGCGTAGTAGGCCACCGGGATCCCGGTGAGGATGACGACGACGGCGAAGACCGCGATGCCCCACAGCGCGTTCGTCGTCCCGTAGCTGATGCCGATGTTCGCGCCGATCGCGAAGTCGGCGAGGTAGGCGATGCCGCCGAGGGCGGAGGTCGCCACCACCCCGGTCGACCACTTCCGGTAGCTGCGCGGGGCGAAGCGCAGCGTGTAGTCCTCCAGCGTCTCCCGCGTCGCCGTGTCCGTCGGTGGCGCGGGGGGTGCCGCCGCCGCCTCGAGCTCGCTGTGGGTCATGGCCGTCCCCCGGGTCTGCGTCGGTGACATCGGTCGCCGGAGACGCTGGTGGACGGCTGTTGCTCGGACGTTCCGGGTCCGTGACGTTCTCCGCCGGCAGGACGCCGCCAGCGCCCCGCACGCGCGTCCCGCCGGGGTCAGGCCCGGCCGAGGGCGGCGAGTCGCTCGGCCCGGGCGGCACGCAGCAGCGGCACCAGGCGCGGGTCGTGGAGGTCCTCGGCACCCCGGACGGTCAGCTTGCGGAACGCCTGGCCGGTGCCGTCGAGCAGGCCGCCGTGGTCGAGGGACGCGCCGTGGTTGAAACCGAGGTTCAGGTGCCGGGCGAACGTCGCCAGGTAGGCGTAGTGCTCGCTGTTCTTGGCCGGGCCGACGCCGTAGCCGACGGTGCCCTGGTGCGGCCAGACGACCCGGACGACGTCGGGGTCCACCTCCTGGACCAGCGCGTCGGCCGCACGCACCAGGTCGGCGACGCCGGGCGCGAGCCGGGCCAGCAGGACGTCGAGGTCGCCGGTGCCCACCCCGGCACTGTGCCACTCGGCGACGGCTGCGCTCCGTACCGTGGACGGCGTGATCACCAGGGACGACGTCGAGGCGGCCCGGCAGCGCACCGCCGGACTCGTGCGCCGGACGCCGGTCACCGTCGTGGCGGCCGGTGACCTCGTCCCGGACGCCCCGGTGGCGCTCAAGCTGGAGCAGCTGCAGCACACCGGGTCGTTCA
>DASQNB010000685.1:0-3790 GCA_035645175.1 Geodermatophilus sp. | reverse complement strand
CCGCCGCCGCGGCACAACTTCACCGAGATCCCGAAGATCCGCTCCGAGCGTCCGGCGTTCGAGGCGCACTACCCGCACCTCATCGAGCGGCTGCAGCGCGAGGCGCACGCCGGCAAGCGGCACGAGCCCTACGCCGCCGAGCTGGGCGGGACCGGCGGCAGCCGGCAGGGGGCCAACGACCCCGACCCCACCTGAGGAAGGACCCCCCTGCCCCCCGCCACTCGCAGGCTCGCGGCGGGACCCTGCAGGAGGGCCACTCCTCCCCACCCTTCGCTAGCTCGGGGCGGGGCCCTGGAGGGGGCCGCCCCTGCCCCCCACCCTTCGCAGGCTCAGGGTGGGACCCGGGACGGGGCCATCGGGCTCGCGGATGCCCGGCGGGACCATCCGCGACGCCCCGCCGGCTCCGGCCGGCGGGGCGTCGCCGCGTCCGGGGCCCGCTCCGGGGCGGTGGCAGGCGGCCGGACGGCGGTGCGGCACGATGGCGGCCGTGCCGCTCGACCCCGCTCCCCGCACGTCGCCGACCGCCCTCGCCACCACCCCGCGGGCGCTGCTGACCGTCTCCGGGGGCGACCGCCCGGGGGTCACCGCGCGGCTGTTCGCGGCCCTGGCCGCACCCGGGGCAGAGCACCCGCCGGTCGAGGTCGTGGACATCGAGCAGGTCGTCGTCCACGGGCAGCTGGTGCTCGGTGTCGTCGTCGGGGCGCTGCCGGCCGAGGGCGGGCCGGTGGTCGGCGAGGAGGGTTTCCTCGCCGCGCTCGGCCGACTGGCCACCGACGTCGCCGCCGCGACCGGGGTGCGGGTGCAGGTCGAGTCCGCCGCCGACGCCGGGCTGGACGCCGCCCCCGAGGGCCGACCGCACCACGTCATCCTGCTCGGCCGCCCGATCCCGCCGGACGCCGTGGCCGGTGCGGCGTCGGCCATCGCGGGCATCGGCGGGAACATCGAGGCGATCCGCCGGCTGTCGGACTACCCGGTGACCAGCTTCGAGCTCACCGTCTCCGGCGCGGAGGCCACCGAGCTGCGCACCGCGCTGGCCTCGGTCGCCTCCACCACCGCCGCCGACATCGCCGTCGAGCAGGTCGGCCTGGCCCGGCGCAGCAAGCGGCTCATCGTGCTCGACGTCGACTCGACGCTGGTGCGCGGCGAGGTGATCGACGAGCTCGCCGCCCGCGCCGGCCGGGCCGCCGAGGTCGCCCGGATCACCGCCGCGGCCATGAACGGCGAGCTGGACTTCGCCCAGTCGCTGCGCGCCCGCGTCGCGGCGCTCGAGGGGCTGCCGGTCGAGGTGCTCGACGAGGTCCGCGAGGCACTCGTGCTCACGCCGGGCGCGCGGACGCTGATCCGCACGCTCAAGCGGCTCGGTTTCCGCTGCGGCATCGTCAGCGGCGGCTTCACCCAGATCACCGACCCGCTGGCCGAGCAGCTCGGCCTGGACTTCGCCGCCGCCAACACCCTCGAGGTCGCCGACGGCCGGCTGACCGGCGGGCTGGTGGGTGAGATCGTCGACCGCGCCGGCAAGGCCCGCGCGCTGGCCCGCTTCGCCGACGAGTACGGCATCCCGCTGGACCAGACCGTGGCCGTGGGCGACGGCGCCAACGACCTGGACATGCTCAACGCCGCCGGGCTGGGCATCGCCTTCAACGCCAAGCCCTACGTGCGCGAGCAGGCGCACACGGCGCTCAACCAGCCCTACCTCGACGCCGTCCTGCAGGTGCTCGGCTTCACCCGCGACGAGGTGCTGGACGCTGTGTGATCCGTCGTCCCACCGGACGACGACCGCGGCCAGGTGCCGTCTCGCCTGCATCGAGCCCAGGCCCCGTCCCGGGCCCCGCCCCGAGCTTGCGAGGGGTGGGGAGGACGGGGTCCTTCTGCTCCTCGCGGAGGTCTCCGGCCCCCAGTCTTCGGGACGCCCTCGCGAGGCGGCTCACCCCGAGCACGGTTCGGCCTCGAGGTGCCTTGCGCGCGCGGGAGGCAGCTCAGGGCCGGTGCACCTGGCCTTCCAGTTCGACGCCGGCGGTACGGAGCTGCTCGAGTGCGGCGTCCGTGGTGGCCTCGCTGACGCCGGCGGTCAGCGGCAGCAGCACCCGGGTGGCGAAGCCCTCGCCGACGGCATCCAGCGCGGTGGCGCGCACGCAGTGGTCGGTGGCGATCCCGACGACGTCCACGGCGTCCACCCCGCGGGCCCGCAGCCACTCGGCCATCGGGACCCCCTCGGCGGCCCCCTCGAAACCGGAGTAGGCGGCGGCGAAGTGCCCCTTGTCGAACACCGCCTCGATCGGTCCGCGCTCCAGGAGGGGGTGCAGCTCGACGCCGTCGGTGCCGGCCACGCAGTGCGCCGGCCAGGTCTCGAGGAAGTCCGGCTGCTCGGAGAAGTGGCCGCCGGGGTCGACGTGGTGGTCGCGGGTGGCGACCACGTGCGCGTAGTCCCCGGCGTGCGCGCGGACGTGCTCGCTGATCGCGGCGGCGACGTCCGCACCCCCCTGCACGGCGAGGCTGCCGCCCTCGCAGAAGTCGTTCTGCACGTCCACGACCACCAGTGCGCGGGTCACGTCGTCCTCCTCAGGCCGTCAGGGTCTCGATGGCGCAGTCCCCGCGGGACAGCGCGAACGCCTCGTCGGGCATCGCCGCGCGGGCCCGCTCGTGGTGCCCGCGGGCGGCGGCCAGCGCCTCGCGGGGTGCGGTGCCGACACAGGGCTCGCCGCCGCGGACCAGCTCCACGAGGAGCGACCGGTCGCCGTCCCGGGGCAGGACCGCCTCGCTGGTCACCACCTCGGCGGTCGCCGTCCCGGAGGCGTCGTGCCGGCGGACGGCGTACTTGCGGCCACCCACCGAGTTCTTGCCCTCCGAGCGCTTGGCCACCGGGACGCCGTCCCGCTCGACCAGCTTGTAGACCATCCCGGCGGTCGGGGCGCCGGACCCGGTGACCAGCGAGGTGCCCACGCCGTAGCCGTCGACCGGAGCGGCCATGAGCCCGGCGATCGCGTACTCGTCCAGGTCGCTGGTGACGATGATCCGCGTGCCGGTCGCGCCGAGGGAGTCCAGCAGCTCGCGGGCGTGCCTGGCCAGCGTGGGCAGGTCGCCGGAGTCCAGCCGGATGGCGCCGAGTCCGGGGCCGGCGACCTCGACCGCCGTCCGGATGCCCTGGTCGACGTCGTAGGTGTCGACCAGCAGCGTCGTGCCCACGCCGAGGGCGGCGACCTGGGCGCGGAAGGCGGCGGCCTCGTCGTCGTGCAGCAGCGTGAAGGCGTGCGCGCTGGTGCCGGTCGTCGGCACGCCGTAGCGGCGGCCGGCCTCGAGGTTGGAGGTGGCGGAGAACCCCACCAGGTGCGCGGCGCGGGCGGCGGCGACCGCGGCCTCCTCGTGCGTGCGCCGCGACCCCATCTCGATGCACGGCCGCTCGCAGGCGGCGGACACCATCCGGGCCGCGGCGGAGGCGATGGCGCTGTCGTGGTTGAGCACCGAGAGCACCAGCGTCTCCAGCAGCACGGCCTCGGCGAAGGGCGCGCGGACGGTCAGCACGGGAGAGCCGGGGAAGAACAGCTCGCCCTCGGCGTAGCCGTCGACGTCCCCGCTGAAGCGGAACCCGGCCAGCCAGTCCAGCAGCCGGGTGTCGGTGAGCCCCTGCGCGCGCAGGGCGGCGAGGTCCTCGTCGGTGAAACAGAAGGAGGACAGCGCGTCCAGCAGCCGGCCGGTGCCGGCGAGCACGCCGTAGCGGCGGCCGTGCGGCAGCCGCCGGGCGAAGACCTCGAACACGCAGTCGCGGTCGGCAGTGCCGTCGGCCAGGGCTGCG
>DASQNB010000684.1:0-1597 GCA_035645175.1 Geodermatophilus sp. | reverse complement strand
CCGCGTCCGGTGGCGTCGAGCTGGGCGAACACCCGGCGCAGCGCGGTCGCCCCGAGCCGGCGGACCGCCTTGGGCGAGAGCTCCAGCTTGCCGTCGGAGCGGTTGAGGTAGCCCTGCCGCTCCAGTTCGCGCTCCATCTGGCGCAGCGCGGACAGGTCGTCGACGGCGGGCCGGCCCAGCGCCCGCTCGAGCAGCTCCTCGTCGACGTCGGCGAGCGAGGCGCCGGCGTAGCCCTGGGAGAGCTGGTTGGACAGCGCCTCCAGGTCGGCCAGCTCGGCCACCGCGCTGGTGGCGTCGCCCATGCCGAGGGACTGCTCCCCGTCGGGCACCTGCCCGCGCTGCCCCCAGGGCAGGTCGGGCCGGGCCTGGCGCAGGGCGTCCTGCAGGTGGGCCATCTCGCTGGCCAGGCCCATGTCCTGCATCGTCTGCGCCATCAGGTCGGCCAGCTCGGCCCGCTGCTCGGGCGAGAGGCCGGCCATCATCCGCTCCTGCGCCGCCGCTCGGCGGGCGAGGGAGTCGATCAGCTCCTCGACCGACTGCGGGTCGTCGGGGAAGAACTGCCCGTGCTTGTCCATGAAGTCGGCGAAGCGCTCGTCGGTGTCCTCGCCGCGGTTGTGCGCGTCCACGAGCTGCGACAGGTCGGCGACCATGTCCTTGACCGCCTGCATGTCGCCCGCGGACGCGTTCTCCAGCGCCTGCTTCATCGAGGCGAAGGAGCTGTCGAGCACCTCACGCCGCAGCAGGTCCTGGATCTGCTCGTAGGCCTGGCGGGCCTCGGCCGAGCGCCAGTCGTACTCCTTGAGCGCGCGGACGGCGCCCGCGGTGTCCTCGGGCAGCGCGTCGAGCTCGGCCTCCTTGAGCCGGGCCATGTCGTCCGGGTCGGGGAACAGCTCCCGCCGCTCGCTCTCGACCGCGCGGTCGAGCAGCTCGCGGACCTCCTCCAGGGTGCCGTCCATCCGGCCGGCGTTGCGCGCCTGCCGCAGCCGCTCGCGCACCGACCGGCGCAGCTCGTCCAGGCCGCGCCGGCCGTCCATGCCGCGGCGCAGCAGCTCGCGCAGCGCCTCGCGCACGCCGCTGCCGCCGAGCACCGAGTCACCGATCTCGTCGACCGCGCTGCCCAGGTCGTAGGGCGGGGCCAGCGGGTCGGGCCCGCCCCGCCAGCGGCCGTACCGGTAGCCCTTGCCGGGCCTCCTGACCACGTCAGGCCCCGTAGACCGTGCGCGCGCCGTCGGTGTCCTTGGCCAGCCGCCGGGTCAGGTAGAGGCCCTCGAGGGCGAACTCCACGGCGGCGGCGGCCTGCTCGGCGGACTGCTCGCCCTCCGGCACGCCGAGGCGCCCCAGCAGCTCGGCCAGCTTGGGGATGGTGCCCAGCTGACCCAGCAGCGCGGCTGCGGGCACCAGCTCGCCGGACTCGACGGTCTCCCCGCCGGTGAAGTGCTCCTGCAGCCCGGTCAGGTCCAGCCCGGCGCAGCGGGCCCGGAAGGTCTGCGCGGTCGCCTGGCGCAGCAGGTGCTCGAGCACCTCCATCTCCCGCTCGTCGTCCGGGTCGGACCCCGAGTCGGCGAACTCGACCTTGCCCCGGCTGGCCGGGACGATG
>DASQNB010000683.1:0-1595 GCA_035645175.1 Geodermatophilus sp. | reverse complement strand
GTCATGCGGGCGTCCTCTCCCGATCGTTCGTGGGGGTGCTGCTGGTGGACGGTGCGGTGCGCGCTCCGGCCCGGAGCCGGTGCGCCGCGCGCTCGTCCGGTACAGGGCGTGCGGGGTTCGATCTGTTCCCCGCGCGCGTGTGGTCCTGGCCGCTGACGCGGGGGACCGGCCCCGGGATGTGCGTGGTGCACACCCCGTCGCCGTGGGCGATGGTGGCCAGCCGCTGCACGTGCGTGCCGACGAGCCGGCCGATCACCGCCGTCTCGGCCTCGCACAGCTGCGGGAACTCCGCAGCCACGTGCGCGACCGGGCAGTGGTGCTGGCAGAGCTGCCCGCCACCGGAGATCGCGGAGGCCGAGGCAGCGTAGCCCTCGGCCGTGAGCGCCCCGGCGAGGGCCTGGGCCCGGTCGACCGGGGCACCCGGGGTCGCCTCCACCGCGGCCGAGCAGCGCTGCTCGAGCCCGGCGAGCTGCGCCTCGGCCACCGCCCGGACGGCGTCGGGGCCACCTCGTGCCGCGACGAAGCGCAGCGCGGTCAGCGCCAGGTCGTCGTAGGCGTGCGGGAAGGCCGACCGTCCGGCGTCGGTCAGGTGGAACAGCCGGGCCGGGCGACCCCGCCCCCGGGGGGTGCCGGGAGCGTGCCGCTCCTCGACGCGCCCGGCGACCACCAGGGCGTCGAGGTGCCGGCGGACGGCGGCCGGCGAGACGCCCAGCTGCCCGGCGAGCTCGGTCGCGGTCTGCGGACCGTGCTCGAGCAGCAGGGCGGTGACGCGGTGCCGGGTGCGGCCGTCGTCGGCGGACGGCGCGGGCCGGGCAGGGGCCGACGTCGCCCCGCCCACCTGCACCGCGCCGCTTTCCACAACACGAGTCTCACCTATTTCGCGGCGCGTGCAAGCAAGGGTCGCCTAAGCCCGGGGCCGGCCCGGGGGGCCCCGTCCCGGCCACCTCCCGGGTCCCACCGCGAGCTCGCCAGGGGTGGGCTCGGCGGGCTGGTCGACGGTGAGGTCGAGGGCGCCGTCCCGGACGTCCACGGTCACCGACCGGCCACGGCCCACCCGGCCGGCGAAGGGACTCCCGTGGGGCCCGGGAGACACCGCTGCTCATGACGTCCGGCCGTCTCGGGGAGGGCGCACGCTCCCCCGGCCCTCGGGGACGCGCACGGTCCCGCGCTGCCCTGTCCGCGACCGGCCGGGATCGCCACCGACGGCACCCGGGACCGTCGCCGGGACCGCCTAGCATCGGGTCGTGCCGGTCTCCCCTGCCGTCGTCTCACGCCTCGCCCTGGCCAACGCCGTCGCCAACGGCGCGATCGTCGTCACCGGCGGCGCCGTCCGGCTCACCGGTTCGGGCCTGGGCTGCCCCACCTGGCCGCGGTGCACGAGCGAGAGCTTCGTCGCCACCCCCGAGCTGGCCGGCCACGGCGTCATCGAGTTCGGCAACCGGCTGCTCACCTTCGTCCTCGCCGCGGTCGCCATCGCCACCGTCGTCGCGGTGTGGCGCTCCACGCGCCGGGACCTGCGCCCGCTCGCCGTCCTGACCTTCCTCGGCGTCCCGGCGCAGGCGCTGCTCGGCGGGGTCACCGTGCTCACCGGCCTG
>DASQNB010000682.1:0-2650 GCA_035645175.1 Geodermatophilus sp. | reverse complement strand
GGCGTCGATCTGGTCGGTCTCGGCCGGCGGGTAGCCGAAGCCCTTGGTGGTGACGGCGTGCACGATGACCGGCCCGCCGAAGGACCGGGCCCGGCGCAGCGCGGACTCCATCGCCCGGATGTCGTGGCCGTCGACCGGGCCCAGGTACTTGAGGCCGAGGTCCTCGAACATGCCCTGCGGCGAGAGGACGTCCTTGAGGCCCTTCTTGATGGCATGCAGCGCGTCGTAGAGGGCCGAGCCGACGACCGGCGCCCGGTGCAGGGCCTGCCGCACGGCGGCGAGCGCGTCCTCGTATCCCGGGCGCAGCCGCAGCGTGGCCAGCGCGTCGGCGACCCCGCCGATCGTGGGCGAGTAGGAGCGGCCGTTGTCGTTGACGACGATGATCACCGGCCGGTCCTGGGCGCCGGCGATGTTGTTCAGCGCCTCCCAGGCCATGCCGCCGGTGAGCGCGCCGTCGCCGATGACCGCGACGACGGGCCGGTGCTCACCACGGACGGCGAGGGCCTTGGCCAGCCCGTCGGCGTAGGACAGCGAGGTGGAGGCGTGGCTGTTCTCCACCCAGTCGTGCTCGCTCTCGGCGCGGCTCGGGTAGCCGGAGAGGCCACCGCGCTGGCGCAGCCGCTGGAAGTCCGCGACCCGGCCGGTGAGCATCTTGTGCACGTAGCTCTG
Organism: Geodermatophilus sp.; assembly: GCA_035645175.1. Lineage (GTDB taxonomy): Bacteria > Actinomycetota > Actinomycetes > Mycobacteriales > Geodermatophilaceae > Geodermatophilus. The sequence goes on along the minus strand of DASQNB010000682.1, from coordinate 1,981 downwards.
GTGGCCGGTGTCGAAGACGATCGGCTCGCGCGGGGAGTCGAACACCCGGTGCACGGCGATGGTGAGCTCGACCGCGCCGAGGTTGGGCCCGAGGTGCCCGCCGGTCCGGGCGACGCTGGTGACCAGCGCGTCGCGGATCTCGGCGGCCAGGGCCGGCAGCTGCTCGGCCGGGAGCGCCTTCAGGTCGTCAGGGGTGTGGAGCGATCGCAGGAGCGACACGAGGGGGGTGCGTCCTCTCCATCGGCGGCAGGCAGCGGCGTCGCGACGGCCGCCGGCCCACTGTAACCGCGTACCGGCACCACCTCCGGTCGAGCGGGAGGCCACGGAGGCCGGCCACCGTCCCCCGGCCGGGCTCCCACCCGGCGGAGCCGGACGATCACAACGCCGCTCACAGCCGCGGGACCCAGCGCTCCCCCCGCAACGCACCCGCCACCGCCTCGACCCCCCGGGCGGCCGAGGCCAGCCGCGCACCCTCCCGCTCGTAGGCGGCGATCGCCGCCTCCATCGCGTCGGCCGGCAGCTCGTCGGCCAGCTCCACCCGCACGGTGCGCCAGCCCGCGCGGGCGGCCTCCAGCCCGGCGGCCACGTGGTCACGGGCGAACCGGGCGAGCAGCACCGGGTAGCGGCGCAGCACCTCGTGCGCCCGGTAGTCCGGTGGCACGAGGTCGAACAACCAGGCGACGGCGGTGTGCTCCCAGTCGGGTGCGCCGGGCGGCCGCACGGCGGCGGGCCAGCCCGGCGGCAGCGTCGCGTCCACCGCACCAGTGTGCCGTACCGATCGAACGCGTGTTCGACGCCGCGCTCCGGTGGCGTGCCCGCCGATCTCGCCCGGCCCCGTCACAGCGGCCCTCCTGCAGGGTCCCCGGCCCTCTCCTGGCGTGCCCTGAGCTCGCGAAGGGCTCGGGGAGAGGGTCCTTCTACGAGTGGCGGGGGGCAGGAGGGTCCTGCTGCCGAGCCTGGTGACGTACTGGAACGGCCACCCTTCAGCGGCCCGCTGGCCCCATGCCGGGCCCCCCTGAGCCTGTGGAGGGTGGGGAGGACGGGGTCCTTCCACGAGGCGTGGGGGAAGGGTGGTCCTCTCTCAGGAGGTGGGGCGCTTGAGCCAGAACTGCTCGAAGCCCCAGGTGCCCGCACCGCTGGAGTGGTAGCTGACCAGCTCCCAGCCCTCGCTGCCGAGCCGGTTGAGCACCGAGCTGGTGTCTCCGGCTTGGCGCTCCGACTGCCCGCCGGGCAGCTTGACGCTCACTCCCGCCCGATGCGACTCAGCGTCGTTGGCCGTGATGACCGAGGCGTACTCCCAGGTGGTCACGACCGGTCACGGTAGTCGGTGACCCCGCCGGCACCGGGACCGGTCGATCCCGTCCCGACCGGACCCTTCCGTCACGGCGCCATCCACGCTACCGTCACTGCGCGCTCCCGACCGCATGCTCTCCGTGCGCAGGCCGTGTCGGGACCGCCCGGGCCGCCGTGCTCGACACCCGCTGCCCGACCGCTGCCACCCGCCGCACGCACCCGCCGAGGGGACCGCCCGCATGCTCCGCCCGAGAACCCGCACCGAGGGCTCCCGCTCCTCCCGGGCCGCGACCACCGCCCTGGGGATGCTCTCCTTCGTCGGCATGGCCGCCGGGCTGGGCGCCGTCGCGGCCGACGACGGCGGGGTCTCCGGGCCCGGCACCGCGGCTGCCGTGCACGACGCGGTCGATGCCTCGACCGGCGAGCTCGGCGGCGTCGGGGACGCCCTCCGTGCCGGGGAGATCGGGGACGCGGCCCGCGCCGGGGAGATCGGGGACGCCGCCCGCGCCGCGGCGCCGACCGGGCCGGTCCCCGCGCCCGGCTCCTCTCCCGCCGCACCGCTCCCCCGGGACGCCGGCACGACGTCCACCACCGGGACGACGCCCGCCGTCGAGGTCCCGGCGTCCGCCGAGGTCCCGGCGTCCGCCGAGGTCCCGGCGTCCGCCGACGCGGACAGCCCGGCCCCGGC
>DASQNB010000681.1:0-11166 GCA_035645175.1 Geodermatophilus sp. | reverse complement strand
GTTGCACCTGTGGAGCACCCGCGACGCCGCCCTCGGCCGCACCGCCACCGAACAGACCCGGGGGTTCGTCGACGCGCCCTACCGGCTCGAGGTGCTCGAGGGCGTTCCCCACTTCATCCCCGAGCTCGCGCCCGGGCGGGTCGCCGAGCTGGTCACCGAGCACGTCCGCGCGCACGCCTGACGGCAGAGCCGGACCGACGGGGCGATCCGGTCACGCCGACGGGGGCCAGGTCTTGGCGACCATCGTGAGGACGTCGTAGGTCGCCACGGGCTGGCCCTCGGTGTTCACCACGACGGCGTCCCAGCGCACCTCGCCGTGGTCGGCGCCGCCCCGCGGCGTGATCTGCTTGGCCGTGAGCGTGACGGTCAGCTCCTCCCCCGGCTTGACCGGGGTGAGGAAGCGCAGGTTGTCGACGCCGTAGTTGGCCAGCACCGGACCCGGGTCCGGGTCGACGAACAGGCCGGCCGCCCACGAGACGATCAGGTAACCGTGGGCCACCCGACCGCCGAAGAGCGGGTTGGCGCGGGCGGCCTCCTCGTCCATGTGGGCGTAGAAGGTGTCACCGGTGAACTCGGCGAAGTGCTCGATGTCCTCGAGCGTCACCGCCCGCGGGCCGGCGGTCACCGAGTCGCCGATGCGCAGCTCGGCCAGCGACTTGCGGAACGGGTGGACGCCGTCGTCGGTACGGCGGGACCCGGTCACCCAGCGGCCCCCGACGGCGGTGAGCATGTCGGGCGAGGCCTGGACGGCGGTGCGCTGCATGTGGTGCAGCACGCCACGGATGCCGCCCAGCTCCTCGCCGCCGCCGGCCCGGCCGGGCCCCCCGTGGACCAGCACCGGCAGGGGCGAGCCGTGGCCGGTGTTCTCCCTCGCGTCGTCGCGGTCGAGCACCAGGATGCGGCCGTGGGCGTGCGCGGCGCCGAGCACGAACTCGCGCGCCACCGCCTCGTCGTGGGTCACGATCGAGCCGACCAGGCTGCCCTGCCCGCGGGCGGCCAGCTCGACGGCGTGGGCGACCCCGTCGTAGGGCAGCACGGTGCTCACCGGGCCGAAGGCCTCCACGTCATGCGGCTCGGCGGCGGTGACGTCGTCGCAGCGCAGCAGCATCGGCGGCAGGAAGGCACCGCGGTCGCGGTCGGCGCCGACCACCTCGAAGTCCTCGGGGTCGCCGGCGACCAGCTCCGCGACGCCGCGCAGCGCCTTGAGCGAGCGGAGCACCTCCTCGCGCTGGTACAGACTGGCCAGGGCGCCCATGGTCACGCCCTCGGCGCCCGGCGCACCGACGACGACCCGCGCCAGCCGCTCGCGGGTGGCCTCGACGACGTCGTCGACCAGCTCGCGGGGGACCAGGGCGCGGCGGATGGCGGTGCACTTCTGGCCGGCCTTGACCGTCATCTCGGTGACCAGCTGGTCCACGAAGAGGTCGAACTCGGGGGTGTCCGGGGTGGCGTCCGGGCCGAGCACCGAGCAGTTGAGCGAGTCGGCCTCGGCGTTGAACCGCACCGAGTCGGCCACCACGGCCGGGTGGCTGCGCAGCTTGCGGGCCGTGGACGCCGACCCGGTGAAGAAGACGAGGTCCTGCCCGGCGAGGTGGTCCAGGACGCCGGAGGCACTGCCGGCGAGCAGCTGCACCGAGCCCTCGGGCAGCAGGCCGGACGCCACGATCGTCCGGAACACCGCCTCGGTGAGGTAGGCGGTCTGGCTGGCCGGCTTGACCACCGTCGGCACGCCGGCGAGGAAGGCCGGGGCCAGCTTCTCGAGGAAGCCCCACACCGGGAAGTTGAAGGCGTTGATCTGCACCGCCACGCCCCGCAGCGGGGTGTAGAGGTGCTGGCCGGCGAAGGTGCCGCGCTTGCCGAGCGGCTCGACCGGTCCGTCCAGGACGGTCGTGTCGTCGGGCAGCTCACGCCGGGCCTTCGACGCGTAGGACAGCACCGTCCCGAAGCCGCCGTCGACGTCGACCGCGCTGTCCCGGTCCGTGGCGCCGGTGCGGCGGGACAGCGCGTAGAACTCGTCCTTGCCGGCCATCAGGCGCAGGCCCAGCTGCTTGAGCAGGCCGGCCCGCTGGTGGAACGTCAGCTCGCGCAGGGCCGGCCCGCCCACGGTGCGGGCGTGGTCGAGCATCGCGGGCACGTCGAGGCCGGTGCTGCTGATGCGGGCGACGGTCGCGCCGGTCACCGCGTCGGCGATCGGCGTCCCGTCGTCCGGTGCGGCGTACCACCGGCCGGCCACGTAGCTCTCGAGCAGGGGTGCGGTCATCGGGGCTCCTCGGCGGAGGGGTGGGTCAGGACGGCCGGGCGCGCAGGCCCTGGAAGGTCGTGGCGACGAGTGCGTCGGCGAGGTCGTCGGCGGAGAGGCCGCCGTCGGGCCGGTACCACTCGGTGAGCGAGTTGACGGTGCCGAACAGCAGCCGGCTGGTGACGGCGGGGTCGACGTCGGGACGGACGTCGCCCTCCTCCTCGGCGGCCCGCACGAGGTCGGTCACGATCCGGTCGAACTCGCGGCGTCGCCGCAGCGCCGCCTCCTCGACCGGGGAGTTGCCGCGCACCCGCAGCAGCAGGGTGACGAACGGCAGCTGCTCGGTCAGCACGCGGACCGAACCCCGGACGACGTGCTCGAGCCGGTCGATGGCCGGCCCGCTGGTGGCGCCCGGCTCCGCGGTGACGGCGAACAGCGCGTCCAGCGCGCGGTCGAGTGCCAGCCGCAGCAGCTCCACCTTGCTGGGCACGTGGTGGTAGATCGCCGACTTGGTGATGCCGAGGCGCGCCGCCAGCTCGTCCATGCTCGTGGCGTCGTAGCCGCGCTCGTTGAAGACCGCGACCGCGATGTCCAGCAGCGAGTCCAGCGAGTGCCCGGGTCGGCCGCGCCGGAGCCGGGCCGGGTCCGCCGTGGCCGTCATGCGCGGTCCCCTGTCATCGGTTCGCTCCGCGGGGCGCTCCACTCCTCGCTCGCAGAGCTCGCTGCGATGCTCACGCCCCTGTCCGCTCACGAAGGTCGTACAGCCGCTTGAGCTTGCCCACCGACCGGGCCAGGGTCTCCGGGTCGACCACCAGGACCTCGATGCTCGTGCCGACCGTGTCCTTGACCGCCTTGGCCACCTCGCCGGCGGCGACGGCCCGGCGCTCGGCCGGGCAGTCCGGGCGCGCCTCGACCCGGCAGGTGAGGTGGTCCATCCGGCCTCGCGTGGTCAGCTCCAGGGTGAAGTGCGGCGACAGCCCGGGCGTGCGGAGGACGATCTCCTCGACCTGGGTCGGGAAGAGGTTCACCCCGCGCAGGATGATCATGTCGTCGGTGCGGCCGGTGATCTTCTCCATCCGGCGCATCCCGGGTCGGGCGGTGCCGGGCAGGAGACGGGTGAGGTCCCGGGTGCGGTAGCGGATGACCGGCATGGCCTCCTTGGTCAGCGAGGTGAAGACGAGCTCGCCCTGCTCCCCCTCCGGCAGGACCTCGCCGGTGAGCGGGTCGATGACCTCCGGGTAGAAGTGGTCCTCCCAGACGTGCAGGCCGTCCTTGGTCTCCACGCACTCCTGGGCGACGCCGGGGCCCATGACCTCGGACAGGCCGTAGATGTCGACGGCCTCGATGTCGAGGCGGTCCTCCATCTCACGGCGCATCTGCTCGGTCCACGGCTCGGCGCCGAAGATGCCGACCTGGAGCGAGGACGACCGGGGGTCGATGCCCTGCTTCTCGAACTCGTCGATGACGGTGAGCATGTAGGACGGCGTCACCATGATGACCCGCGGCTGGAAGTCCTGGATGAGCTGCACCTGGCGGGGGGTCATGCCACCGGAGACGGGGATGACCGTGCAGCCCAGCTTCTCGGCGCCGTAGTGGGCGCCGAGGCCGCCGGTGAACAAGCCGTACCCGTACGCGTTGTGCAGCTTGTCGCCGGCCCGCCCGCCGGCCGCGCGGATCGACCGGGCCATGACCGTGGCCCAGGTGTCGATGTCGCGCTCGGTGTAGCCGACGACGGTCGGCCGCCCGGTCGTGCCGGAGGACGCGTGCACCCGCCGGACCTGGTCCTGCGGGACGGCGAACATGCCGAACGGGTAGTTGTCCCGCAGGTCGGCCTTGCTCGTCGTGGGGAACCGCGCGAGGTCCGACAGCTCCCGGCAGTCGTCGGGGTGCACGCCCGCGGCGTCGAAGGCCTGCCGGTAGTGCGGCACGTTCTCGTAGGCGTGCCGCAGCGTCCCCTGCAGGCGCTCCAGCTGCAGGGCCCGGAGCTCGTCGACGGACAGGCGCTCCGCCGGGTCGAGGAGCGCCTCGTCGGGGGGCGCCCCCAGGCGCCGGGTGGTCCCGCTCGTCACAGCCGTCATGGCGGGTGCCTCCGTGGTGCAGCGTCGTCGCCGGACGGTCGGCGGAGGACGTCGAGCCCAAATACCGACCGGATGGTCAGGTAATCAACTCCTCACCGGAGGCCTTGTCAAGCCTCCCCGAGGAAGTCCCGCGGCGGGCTTGTGCAGAAGCGCCTGGTCGTGCAGACTCATTACCGACCGTCCGGTCAGTAATTGGCTCGAGTCGCACCCCGAGGGAACGAGATGTCGGCACCCACACTGGAACGGCCCGCCCCCGACGAGGCCGCGCTGCAGCAGCAGTTCGACGCCACCATCGCCGCCGACCACCGCGTCGAGCCACGCGACTGGATGCCCGAGGGCTACCGCAAGACCCTGATCCGGCAGGTGGCGCAGCACGCGCACTCCGAGATCATCGGGATGCAGCCCGAGGGTGACTGGCTGCTGGCCGCCCCCAGCCTGCGACGCAAGGCGATCCTGCTGGCCAAGGTCCAGGACGAGGCCGGCCACGGGCTCTACCTCTACTCGGCGGCGGAGACCCTCGGTGCCGACCGCGCCGACCTCACCGACAAGCTGATCGAGGGCCGGCAGAAGTACAGCTCGATCTTCAACTACCCGACGCTCACCTACGCCGACGTCGGCGTCATCGGCTGGCTGGTCGACGGCGCGGCCATCTGCAACCAGGTGCCGCTGTGCCGCTCCTCCTACGGGCCCTACGCCCGCGCGATGATCCGCGTCTGCAAGGAGGAGTCCTTCCACCAGCGGCAGGGCTACGAGCTGCTGATGACGATGATGCGCGGCACCCCCGAGCAGCGGGCGATGGTGCAGGACGCCGTCGACCGGTGGTGGTGGCCGTCGCTGATGATGTTCGGCCCGCCGGACGACGACAGCCCCAACTCCGCGCAGTCGATGGCGTGGGGCATCAAGCGGCACAGCAACGACGAGCTGCGCCAGCGGTTCGTCGACATGACCGTGCCGCAGGCGGACTTCCTCGGCGTCACGCTCCCCGACCCGGAGCTGTCCCTGGACCCGGAGACCGGCCACCACCGGTTCGGTGCCATCGACTGGGCCGAGTTCAAGCGCGTCATCAGCGGCGACGGTCCGGCCAACGCCGAGCGCATCGCGCGCCGCCGCGCCGCGCGCGACGACAACGCGTGGGTCACCGAGGCGGCGACCGCCTACGCCACCAAGCACTCCGCCGGGGAGCACGCGGCATGAGCACCGACGCGACGACGACGCCCGAGCGAGCATCGCAGGGAGCGCCAGCGACCGAGGAGCGGAACGAGGGCGGAGTCGAGCCGATGGACACCGTCACCGCCGAGGGCGGTCACGGCGCCGTCCCCACCGGGCCGGAGGTGCCGGTCGCGCCGCAGCCGTCGGCGACCCGGCGGGACTGGCCGCTGTACGAGGTGTTCGTCCGCGGCAAGCGTGGCCTCAACCACGTGCACGTCGGCTCGCTGCACGCCCCGGACGACGAGATGGCCGTGCACGCCGCCCGTGACGTCTTCACCCGGCGCAACGAGGGCGTGAGCATCTGGGTGGTCCGGGCCGCGGACATCACCGCGTCGAGCCCCGACGAGAAGGACCCGATGTTCGCCCCGAGCGGCGACAAGGTCTACCGGCACCCGACCTTCTACGAGATCCCCGAGAACGTCCCCCACATGTAGAAGGACCACCCCTTCCCCCCACGCCTCGCAAGCTCGGCGCGGGCCCCTGAAGGGTGGCCGTTCCATCACGTCACCAGGCAAGGAGAGTCCTGTCGTGGCTCATGAGGAGACCGTCTACGAGGCGCTGGACCACGCCCACGGGGGCGAGGGGCACTGGGCCTTCGGCACCGGGTTCGACGAACCCCTCGCCGGCGTCGACACCACCGTCCCCGACGGCATCGACCCCGCCGACCTGGGCGCCTACTGCCTCATGCTCGGCGACGACGCCCTGGTGCTCGCCCAGCGGCTGACCCAGTGGGTCACCGCCGCGCCCGAGCTCGAGGAGGAGGTGGCCGTCGCGAACGTCGCGCTGGACCTGCTCGGCCAGGCCCGGCTGCTGCTGGCCCGCGCCGGCTCGGTCGGCGTGCTCGGCCGCTCCCGGTCACTGGCGACGGAGAGCATCCCCGACGAGGACGCGCTGGCCTACTTCCGGGACCCCGACGAGTTCCGCAACACCGGCCTGGTCGAGGCGGAGAACGGCGACTTCGGGCAGACGATGGTCCGCCTGCTGGTGGCCTCGACCGTCCGGCTGGCGGTGTTCGCGCGGCTGCGGGAGTCCCGCGACCCGGTGCTCGCGGCGATCGCGGCGAAGGGCGTCAACGAACTGGCCTACCACCGCGACCACGCGGCACGGTGGGTGCTGCGCCTGGGCGACGGCACGGGGGAGTCGCACCGGCGAGTGCAGGCCGGCGTCGACGCGGTCTGGCCACTGCTGGGCGACGTCCTCACCGCCACCGACGTCGAGCAGCGGCTCGTCGCCGGCGGGGTCGCCGTCGACCCGGCCGACGTCCGCGAGGAGGTGCACTCCGTGCTCACCCGGGTCCTCGACCAGGCCACCCTGCGGGTGCCCGACTGGCCGGCCGACGTCCCGCCGCGCGGCCGGGTCGGCGAGCACGGCCCGGAGCTGACCGCCCTGCTGGACACCCTCCAGGGCCTCGCCCGGCAGCACCCGGCAGCGACGTGGTGACCGCCGTGACCCTCGAGCCGGACACCGCCGTCGACCCGCGGGCGGTCGCCGAGACCGTGACCGACCCCGAGCTGCCCGCGCTGACCCTCGCCGACCTGGGCGTCCTCCGCGACGTGCGGGTCCAGGACGACACGGTCGTCGTCGACATCACCCCCACCTACAGCGGCTGCCCGGCCATGGGCGTGATGCGTGCCGACCTGCTGCACGCCCTGCACTCGGCCGGCTTCGACGACGTCGAGGTCCGCACCGTCCTCTCCCCCGCGTGGAGCACCGACTGGATCAGCGACGAGGGCCGCCGCAAGCTCGCCGAGGCCGGCATCGCCCCACCGGGGAGGGCACCCGCGCGCGCTCCGGGGCCCGTGCCGCTGCAGCTCGGCGCGACCCGCCGCACCGCCGCCTGTCCGTTGTGCGGCTCGACCGACACCGAGGAACTGAGCGAGTTCAGCGCGACCGCCTGCAAGGCGCTGCGCCGCTGTCGCAGCTGCCGCGAGCCCTTCGAGCACGTCAAGGAGATCTGAGCGTGTCGACCAAGCGCCGGGCACGGTTCCACCCGCTCAAGGTGGCCCGCGTCGAGCAGCTGACCGACGACGCGGTCGCGGTCACCTTCGACGTCCCACCGGAGCTGGCCGAGGACTACGCGTTCAAGCCGGGGCAGGCACTCACCCTGCGCCGGGTGGACGGCGACCGCGACGAGCGCCGCTCCTACTCCATCTGCGCACCGGTGGGCGCCGCCCCCCGGGTGGGCGTGCGCGAGGTGCCCGGCGGCTTCTTCTCCTCCTACCTCGTGCACGAGGTCGAGGCCGGCGACGAGATCGAGGTGCTGCCGCCGTCGGGGACCTTCACCGCCGACCTGTCCGTCCCCGCCGACCACGTCTTCGTCGTCGCCGGCTCGGGCATCACCCCGGCACTGTCGCTGGCTGCCAGCGTGCTGCGCGACGGCGAGTCCACCGTCACCGTCTTCTACGGCAACCGCCGCACCAACACGGTCATGTTCGCCGACGAGCTCGCCGACCTGAAGGACCGCTACGGCACCCGCCTGCAGCTCGTGCACGTGCTCTCCCGCGAGCCCCGGGACGCCGAGCTGACCAGTGGCCGGCTCGACCGCGACCGCCTGCACACGTTGATCGAGGCGTTCGTCGACGCCGGGCACGTCGACCACTGGTGGCTGTGCGGCCCGCACGGGATGGTCGGCGACGCCCGCGACCTCCTGGCCCAACTAGGCGTGCCGGCCGACCGGGTGCACCAGGAGCTGTTCTACGTCGACGACGTCCCGCCGCAGCCCGTCCGCGGTGACGAGCAGACCATCGAGGGCCCGAGCAGCCAGGTCACCGTCGTCCTCGACGGCCGGTCGACCACGCTGGCCCTGCCCCGCGACGTGCCCGTGCTCGACTCGGCCCAGCGGGTCCGCGGCGACCTGCCCTTCGCCTGCAAGGGCGGCGTGTGCGGCACCTGCCGGGCGCGGGTCACCGACGGCGAGGTGGAGATGCGGCGCAACTACGCCCTCGAGCCCTCGGAGGTCGAGGCGGGCTACGTGCTCACCTGCCAGACCGTGCCGCTCTCCGAGACCGTGACCGTCGACTTCGACGCGTGACACCGTGCGCGACCAGGTGCTGCGGGTCGAGGCCCACGGCGGTGTGGCCACCCCATCGCCGCAACGGCCGGCCCGCCGGGTCCCCGCGTGATCCCCGTCCCCGTCGGGGAGGCCGCCGAGCTGGACGTCGTGGTGACGCCGGAGATGACCGTCCGGTTCGACGAGCTCGGACCCGTTCACCCGGTGTACGCGACCTACTCGATGGCCAAGCACTTCGAGGAGGCGGGCCGCAAGCTCCTGCTCCGCCACCTCGAGCCGGGCGAGGCCGGCATCGGGCGGTCGGTGTCGGTCGAGCACCTCGGCCCGAGCTGGGTCGGTGACACCATCCGGGTGACCGCCACGTGCGTCGAGACGCGCGGCAACCGGCTCACCTGCGCGTGCAGCGCCGTCGACGCCGACGGTCGCGAGCTGGGCCGCGGCACGACGGTGCAGGTCGTCCTGCCCGAGGAGGAGCTGGACGCCCGCCTCGGCGCGGGGTCCCGCAGGCGGTCCCCACGTAGACGGTGAGGGAGAGCCTGCGGCGTGCTCGGCCGTGGGACGTGACCGCCGAGGTGGTGCTGCTCCAGACCGGCCGGGTCGTCCGGCGTCCGGTGGAGGGCGGGAGCAGCCACCGGTCCGCCGGGTCGGCTCCGGACACGGTCGGGAGACCAGGGGTCGGGTGGACGTTGTGCTCGCCACCACCGTCCGATAGCTTCGCGCCCGTCGGGTTACTGACCTTTCGGTCAGTAACAACTCGAGGGGCATCCCGAGGTCACCATGACGGCTCGCACGGACACGGCACCGGACACACGCCATCGGATGAGCGCCGAGGAGCGCAAGGTCCTCGCGGGGACGCTCGCCGGCACCACGATCGAGTGGTACGACTTCTTCATCTACGCCCAGGCCGCGGGCCTGGTGCTGGCGCCGCTCTTCCTGGCGCCGGTGAGCGAGGACTCCCCCGGGCTCGCCACGGTCATCTCGCTCGCGACGATCGGGATCAGCTTCCTGTTCCGCCCCCTGGGCGCCGTCGTCGCCGGGCGCTTCGGCGACCGCCTGGGCCGCAAGAAGATGCTCGTGTTCACGTTGGTCCTGATGGGTGCCGCGACCGCCCTGATCGGCCTGCTCCCGACCTACGGGCAGATCGGGATCGCCGCGCCGGCACTGCTGGTCCTGCTGCGGATCCTGCAGGGCTTCTCCGCGGGCGGCGAGTGGGGTGGCGCGGCGCTGATGTCGGTGGAGCACGCACCGGTGAACCGTCGCGGGTTCTTCGGCGCGTACCCGCAGATCGGCGTGCCGATCGGGATGATCCTGGCGACCGGCGTGCTGTGGGTCCTGAGCACCGTCACGACGCCGGAACAGTTCTCGTCCTGGGGCTGGCGGATCCCGTTCCTCTTCTCCGTCGTCCTCATCGTGATCGGCTACCTCATCCGGCGCGCCGTCGAGGAGAGCCCCGTCTTCAAGGAGATGCGGCTGCGGAAGAAGGAGTCCGCCGCTCCGCTGCGCGACCTCTTCCGGCGCAACACCAGGGAGGTCGTCCTCACCGCGCTCATCTTCGTCGCGAACAACGCGGCCGGTTACCTGCTCATCGCGTTCTTCATCGCCTACGCCACCGGGGCCCTGGAGATGCCGCGGGAGTCGGTGCTCCTGGCGACCACGCTGGCCTCGTTCGGCTGGCTGGTCTTCACCATGTACGGCGGCGCGCTGTCCGACCGGATCGGCCGGGTGCGCACCTTCCAGATCGGCTACGCCCTGGTCTTCGCCTGGATGATCCCGCTGTTCCTGCTGATCGACACCCGCAACATCTGGCTCTACGGGCTCGCGCTGTTCCTGCTGACCATCGGTCTCGGGCTCTCCTACGGGCCGATGTCCGCCATGTACGCGGAGATGTTCCCCGTCGCGGTCCGCTACTCCGGCGTCTCCATCGGGTACGCGCTCGGCGCGATCCTGGGCGGCGCCTTCGCCCCGATGATCGCTCAGCTCCTCCTGCAGTCGACCGGGTGGTCGGGGTCGGTCGGCATCTACATCATGGCGCTCTGCGTCGTCTCCTTCGTGGCGGTGACCGTCGCCGGCGAGACCCGCGGGAACGACCTGCGGGTCGCCGAGGCCCACGACCAGTACCTGCGCGAGCACCCCGAGGCGGCCCGCGAGCTGGGGCACCGGACCTGAGGGCCTGGCACGGGAGCCCGGTCAGCCGGTCCGCGCGGTCACCTCGTCGGACTCCCGCAGTCCGGCGGCCGCGAGTGCGGCCGGCAGGCCGTCGTCGTGACGCTCGAAGGACGCGATGGCGCCTCCGGCCACGCGGAAGCGCGCGGCGACGACGGCCCGGCCACGCTCGGCCCCCGTCGCCGGGTCGACCCAGGTGGCGTCCTGCTCGACGACGACGGCGCCGTCGGCTCCGCAGAACCAGCGCAGCGGGCGGGCGCTGAACCCGGCGCGCGCCATCCACGGGCCCAGGACCTCGTGTCCCCGCATGCTCCCCCGGGGCCCGACGACCTCGACGTCCGGCGCGCACAGCGCCATGGCGGCCGCGGCGTCGGCGCGGTCCACCGCCTCCAGCCAGGCCTCGACGACCGCGAGCTGTCCCGTCACGACGGAGACCGTAGCGGCCTCTGCATGGGGAGCGGCTCCTC
>DASQNB010000680.1:0-3243 GCA_035645175.1 Geodermatophilus sp. | reverse complement strand
GGGGCAGCTGCGCGAGGGGCTGCGCTACGCGTGGTCGCGCCCGGACCTGCGGCTGGCGATGGGCCTGGCACTCGTGCTGGGCACCTTCACGTTCAACTCCCAGGTCACCATCGCGCTCATGGCCCGTGAGGTCTTCGACCTCGGCGCCGAGGCGTTCGGGCTGCTCACCACCTGCTTCGCGGTCGGGTCGCTGTCCGGCGCGCTGGTGTCCAGCCGGCGCAGTGTCCGGCCGAAGCAGCGGTTCCTGGTCATCGCGGCGGCCGTCTTCGGGCTGTTCTCCATCGCCTGCGGGCTGATGCCCACGTACTGGTCGTTCGCGGCGCTGCTCGTGCCCACCGGCGCGGCGGGCCTGGTGTTCAGCGTCGCCAACAACAGCTTCGTCCAGCTGGGCGTCGACCCCCAGCTGCGCGGGCGGGTCATGGCCCTGTACTTCATGTGCTTCCTGGGCGGCACGCCGCTGGGTGCGCCGTTGATCGGCTGGGTCTCCGAGCGCTTCGGCGCGCCATGGGGGTTCATCCTCGGCGGGGCCGTCGCGGTGACGGCCGGCGCCGGCGCGGCGGCGTGGCTGGCGCGGGGCCGGCGGGTCCGGCTGGAGGCGCACGTCGTCCCCCCACGGCTGCAGCTGCACGTGGGGCAGCGGGCGGTCCCGCCGGCACCGGTCCGCGCTGCCGCCGAGGCGGCGGCAGCGGAGGCGCCGGGTGCGCAGAACACGCGCTGACGCGGCCGCCGCGTCGTACCGTGACGGTCACCACACTCGAGTCGTCGGTGGAGGTGGCATGGGGGCCGCACTGCTGAACCTGGGGGCGATCGTCGGGGGCGTGGTCGGCTCGGTCGCCCTCATGGGCTGGCTCGCTCGCCTGGTGTTCGGGTCGGCACGGCTGCCGCTGCCGGTCCGTCGCCGGGAGGAGCCGGTCGCGCCGGTCGGCCGCCCGCTCGAGCAGGTCGCTGCCGACCTGCGCCGGCTGGGCCGCCAGCTCGCGCACGTGCCGGCCGGGGCGCCGATGGCCCGTCGCAGGGGACTGCAGGCCGCCTACGACGACGTCCTCGTCGAGGCGGCCCGGCTGCTGGAGGTGCCGCACTCCCTCGGCGACCTCCCGCCCGGGCGGGCCCGCGACGTGGAGCGCCTGCGGGTGCAGGTCGCGCTCGCCGACGCCGGCCTGGCGGTGCCGGACTGACCGCGCCGGGGCCGCGGCGGCTGTTCTTCGCGGTGACCCCGCCGGTCGATGCGCTGACCGACCTGGACCGTGCGCTGGCGGCGCTGCGCGAGGAGCCCGGCGCGCCCCGGTGGACGCCGGCATCGCGGTGGCACCTGACGCTGCTGTTCCTCGGCGGCGTGGCCGCCGACCGGGTCGGGGAGCTGGTCGCCGTGGCCGGGCCCGCCGTGGCGGCCACCCCGCCGACGACGCTGCGGCTGGCCGGTGCCGGCCGGTTCGGCACCCGCCGCCGTCCGCAGGTGTTCTGGGCCGGTGTGACGGGCGACGGCGACGCGCTGGCCGCGCTCGCCGGCCGGCTGGCTCGCGTCGCCCGCGGGCTGGGGCTGCCGGTGGAGGAGCGGCCGTTCCGCGCCCACCTCACCCTGGGCCGCTGGCGGCCGGGCCGGCCGGGGGACGGCGACCTGCCCGACCGGCTGGCCGGGTACCGCGGGCCGGGCTGGCCGGTGACCGAGGTGGAGCTGCTGGAGAGCCACCTCGGCCCCACGCCGCGCTACGACCGGGTCGCCGCCTGGCCGGTCGGCTGAGCGGTCCCGGGCGCGCCCGGCCCCGTCCGGGGCCCCGCAGGCCCCCTGCACGGCCCCGCCGCGAGCGAGCGAGTGGTGGGGGGCAGGGGGTCCTTCTCCGAGAGGTGGGGAGGACGGGGTCTCTTTCAGCCGACCGTGCCGGGCACCGGGGAGGTCGCCGCGGGGTCGGGCGCCTCGCCGGGCTCGAGCGGCTCGGGGCCCTCGTCCGGCTCGTCGGCCTCGGGCGCCTCCGGCTCCTCCTCGTGCGGCGCCTCGTCCTCGACCTCGCCGTCCTCGGGGGCCTCCTCGGGGTCCTCGGCCTCCGGGACCTCCTCCTCGGGCACCTCGAAGGCCCGCGGGTCGATCGCGTCGGCCCACAGCAGGAAGTGCCCCATGGCATAGCCGGCGCCGGGGTGGAAGCCGGGGTTGGCGGTGAAGTACGAGGTGGTGTCGCACGCCATCAGGCCCAGGATCACCTCGGCGACGATGGTGCCGCCGACCGGGCCGAGCCGGTTGCCGCCCAGCAGCTCGGACTCCTTGAGCACGTAGAACCAGAGCGGCGCCTTGCCCTTCCAGCCCGGGTCGGTGAGCCCCAGCTGCTGGTTGGTCAGCGGCTTGAGACCCATCGCGACCGCGACGTCCTGACCGGCGGGCAGGCCCAGCCGCTTGCCGCGCAGCAGGTTGCGCTCGGCCAGCGAGGTGATCGCCCCGGCCGTGGGCGCCACGACGGTCGGCGGCAGCTTCGACAGCGGCAGCGAGAGCTGGGTGTCGATCTTGCGCGACATGTTGCGGTCGTCGGGCGTGCTCATGCCGGGGATCTCGAAGAAGTAGTTCCAGTCGATCCACAGGTCGTCCGGGACGGGGCGGTTGCCGCGCAGGTCCTGGTAGCCCTCGTTGGCGAAGATCGGCACGGTGTGCTGGTCGTGCACCTCGTACTCCGCACGGATCATGCTGTGCCCGAAGCGGTAGGCGGCTCCGGAGTACTCGACCGGCATGTACGGCTTGCGCGGGTTGCGCGGCTTGTAGAACCGCCCGAGGAACTCGATCGGCCCGCCGCGGCGCCGACGGACCAGCCGGTCGACGACGTCCCGCCCGACGATGCGCGGCAGGTAGTCGTTGACGATCAGCCACTGGTAGTGCCAGCGGAGGAGCTGCTGGGCCTGCTCGAAGGTCTTCCCCTCGTCGCGCAGCTTGTTGTGCAGGCGGAGGAAGACCGCGTGCAGCTGGGCGACGATCAGGTTCTCGTCGTTGCGCGGGTCGCCGAGGTAGGCCGCGCCCACCTCGTCCCGCGGCAGGTCGCGCACGCCGTCGTGGTCGTTGCACAGCAGGTAGCCCGGCCGGGCCGGGTCGTAGAGCTCGGGGCTGCCGGCCGGCCCCTTGCCGTAGACGCTGGCCAGGTCGAAGCGGGGCGTGTCGTAGTTGGTCATCGCCCGCGGGTCCTGCTGCTGCTGGGTCAGCGGGGTCTTGTCCAGCGTCATGTCGTGGTCGATGAACTGGCCGAGGTAGATGTAGCCGGCCGGGATGCC
>DASQNB010000679.1:0-10646 GCA_035645175.1 Geodermatophilus sp. | reverse complement strand
GGAGAGCTCCCCGGCCCGGCGGGAGGAGCTGCGGTGGGCGGCGCCGAAGGCGACGGTGCAGGCCGTGCCGATCTGCCCGTCGATCTGGTTGCCCATGACGACCTCGACGCCGAGGCCCTCGCACTGGTGCAGGATCCGCTGGGAGGTGCTGAAGCCGGTGCGGGCCGTCTTGATGCTGATCGCGGTCGCCGCCCCGTCCAGCAGCTCACGGGTCACCTCACCGGGCGTCGTCGCGCTCTCGTCGGCGACGGTCGGCACCGGCGTCCGGGCCGTGAGCCAGCGGCGGCCCAGCACGTCGTCGGCCGGGCACAGCTCCTCGGCCAGGGTCAGGTCGAGGTCGGCCATCGCCTGCAGGGCGCGCGCCGCCTCCGACGGCGTCCAGCCGCGGTTGCCGTCGACGTAGAGCTCCACGTCCGGGCCGAGGGCGGTCCGCAGCGCGCGGCAGGCGCCGACGTCCAGGTCGACCGGCCGCCGGCCCACCTTCACCTTGAACACGCGGATGCCGTAGGTGTCGCGGACGCGCTCCGCCTCGGCGACCATCTCGGCGTCGGGCGCGAACCCGACCATGTGCGAGACCCGCATCCGGTCGGTCCAGCCGCCCAGCAGCTGGGTGACCGGCAGGTCCAGCGTGCGACCCAGGGCATCCCAGATCGCCATGTCGACGGCCGCCTTCGCCGCCGGGTTGCCGACGGTGCGCTCCATCCGCGCCCGGGCGGTCTCGCGCTCCAGGAGGCTGAGGCCCACCAGCGCAGGGGCGAACAGCTTCTCGACCACCGCGACGATCGACTCCTGGGTCTCGCCGTAGGTGTACGGGCGCGGCGGTGCCTCGGCGAGGCCCACCACGCCGTCGTCGGTGTGCACCCGGACCAGGACGTGGTCGGCGACGTGCACCTCACCGCTGGCGAAGCGCAGGGGCTTGCGGTAGGGGATGGCGAACGGGATCGCCTCGACCTCGACGATCTTCATCGGGCTCCTCCGAGCGGGACGGCGTGCGGCGGGGACACCTCGGCGTCGGTGGCGACGAAGCCGTTGGCCTCCAGCGCTTCGACCAGCCGGGTGAGCGCGGGCGAGGGGTCGCCGCGGCGCCAGGCGAGGGCGAGGTCGACGGCGACGTCGTCGGCGACGGGCACGTACCGGACGCCGTCGACGCGGAGGGCCAGGACCGACTCCGGGAGCAGGGCAACGCCCAGCCCCGCAGCGACGAGGGTCAGGATGATCGAGGTCTCGGACACCTCGTGGGTCCGTCGGGGCAGGAAGCCGGCGGCCAGGCACGCCTGGGTCACCGTGGTGGCGACCACGGAGTCCGGGGCGTCGTAGCCGACGAAGTCCTCGTCGCGGAGCTCGGCGAGCCCGACCTGCTCGTCCCCGGCGAGCCGGTGGCTCCCCGGGACGGCGAGGACCAGCCGCTCCCGGGTGATGAGCCGGGACGACAGTCCGGTCCGGCGCAGCGGGGGGCGGAGGACGGCGAGGTCGATGCGGTTCTCCGCCAGCGCGAGCTCCTGCGCCGGGGTGAGCAGGTCGGGCTGGAAGCGCAGCACCAGCCCGGGTGTCTCCCGGGCGGCGATCCGGGCCAGCTGGGGCAGGTGGCGGAACGCGGCCAGACCGGTCGCGCCGACCCGGAGCAGGCCGGTGTTGCCGGCCTCGATGAGCCGGACCCGCGTCTGCGCGGACTCGACCGAGTCGAGGATCCGCCGCGCGTCCTGGAGGAAGGCCTCGCCGGCGGGGGTGAGCTCGACGCGCCGTGTCGTCCGGGTGAACAGCGTGGCCCCGACCTGCGACTCGAGCTGACGGATCGCCTGGGAGAGCGGGGACTGTGCCATGTGCAGCCGCTCGGCCGCCCGCCCGAAGTGGCGGGTCTGCGCGACGGTGACGAAGTAGCGCAGTTGGCGGATCTCCATGCTTCCTCCCTTCGTCGGCTCGGGATGTGACGCAACCAACGTAGGGCGGCCGGTTGTGTAGAGGCAAAGACCGGATTCAGCTCGATCCAGACGTCGGACGTCTGGAAAAGCCCTGGGTCAGGACTGGGCAGAATGCTGGCGCGGGCGTGACGCAGGCCACGAACAGTGGGGGGAGCGCATCCGACCCCCCTGCTGAGCCACACCGGAGGCCCCGACATGACCGCCGACCTCACCCACGTCCGCGAGGTCCTCGCCGACGCCGTCATCGACGACTCCGAGGCCGGGATCCACCGCGCCAACCGTCGGATCTTCACCGACGAGGAGATCTTCGAACTCGAGATGCAGCACATCTTCGAGGGCAACTGGATCTACCTGGCGCACGAGAGCCAGGTCCCGAACCCGGGCGACTACTTCACCACCTACATCGGCCGCCAGCCCGTCGTCATCACCCGCGACAAGAACGGCGAGCTGCACTGCCTGATCAACGCGTGCGCCCACCGCGGGGCGATGCTCTGCCGCCGCAAGACGGACAACCGCATGACGCTGACCTGCCCGTTCCACGGCTGGACGTTCCGCAACGACGGCGCCCTGCTCAAGGTGAAGGACCCCGACGGCGCCGGCTACCCGGCCACCTTCAACCGGGACGGCTCGCACGACCTGACCACGGTGGCCCGGTTCGACAGCTACCGCGGCTTCCTCTTCGGCAGCCTCAACCCGGACGTCAGCACGCTGGCCGAGCACCTGGGCGACACCACCACGGTGATCGACATGCTGGTCGACCAGTCACCGGAGGGGCTCGAGGTGCTCCGCGGCTCGTCGACCTACACCTACGACGGGAACTGGAAGGTCCAGGCGGAGAACGGCGCCGACGGTTACCACGTCACGGCGACCCACTGGAACTACGCGGCCACGACCTCGCGGCGCAGCACCGGCGAGTCGAAGAACGACACCAAGGCGCTGGACGCCGGCAGCTGGGGCAAGTCCGGCGGCGGCTACTGGTCCTACCCGAACGGGCACCTGTGCCTGTGGACGTGGGCGGGGAACCCGCAGGACCGTCCGCTGTGGGACCGCCTGGACCAGCTCAAGGAGCAGTTCGGCGAGGCCAAGGGCGAGTTCATGGTCAAGGGCTCCCGCAACCTCTGCCTCTACCCGAACGTCTACCTGATGGACCAGTTCAGCACCCAGATCCGGCACTTCCAGCCGGTCGCGCCGGACAAGACCGAGGTCACCATCTACTGCATCGCTCCCAAGGGCGAGAGCGCCGAGGCCCGGGCCCACCGGATCCGCCAGTACGAGGACTTCTTCAACGCCTCCGGCATGGCCACCCCGGACGACCTGGAGGAGTTCCGGTCCTGCCAGCTCACCTTCCGGGCCACCGCCGCACCCTGGAACGACATGAGCCGCGGTGCCGAGCACTGGCTCACCGGGCCCGACGAGGTGGCCGAGTCCCTCGGCATGGACGGCGTCATCTCCGCGGGCCTGCGCAACGAGGACGAGGGGCTCTACCCGGTCCAGCACGGCTACTGGCTCGAGACCATGCGTGCCGCCCTCGAGGAGCGGGCCGGCACCTCCACCGCTGCTCCGAGGGGCTGACTCCCGTGACCATGACGCAGACGACCGTGCCGACCCCCGCGGGATCCACGCTGATCACCCAGAACGCCATCGAGCAGTTCCTCTACCGCGAGGCCCGCTACCTCGACGACCGCGAGTTCGAGAAGTGGCTGGAGTGCTACGCCGACGACGTCGTCTTCTGGATGCCGTCGTGGGCCGACGACGACCGGCTCACCGAGGACCCCCAGCGGGACATCTCGTTGATCTACTACCAGAACAAGGGTGGCCTCGAGGACCGCGTCTTCCGCATCCGCACCGAGCGCTCCAGCGCGACGTCCATCCCCGAGCCGCGGACGAGTCACAACATCTCGAACGTCGAGGTCATCGAGCGCCGCGGTGACCTGGTCGACGTCCGGTTCAACTGGCACACGATGTACTTCCGGTACAAGACCGTGGACCCGTACTACGGGACGTCGTTCTACACGATCGACTTCTCCGGGCCCGCGCCGCTGATCCGGCGCAAGACCGTGGTGCTGAAGAACGACTACATCCACCACGTCGTCGACGTCTATCACCTCTGAGCTGGGGAGCGTTCTCCCATGGACCACCGCGTGGCACTCGCGTTCGAGGACGGGGTCACCCGCTTCATCACCTGCCGGGAGGACCAGACCGTCGCCGACGCGTCCTACCGGTCACGGATCAACATCCCGCTGGACTGCCGGGACGGCGCCTGCGGGACCTGCAAGGCGCTCTGCGAGTCGGGCGAGTTCGACGGCGGTGCCTACCTCGAGGACGCGCTGTCGCCGGACGAGGCCGCCAACGGCTACGTGCTGCCCTGCAGCATGAAGCCGCGGTCGGACCTGGTGCTGCAGATCGCGACCACCTCGGCCGTGGCGAAGACCAGCGCCGCCACCCACCGGGGCACGGTCACCGCGCTCGACCGGCTCTCCCCGACGACGGTCGCCCTCACCATCGGGATCGAGGACCGGGACGCCCTGGCGTTCCTCCCCGGGCAGTACGTCAACATCGCCGTGCCCGGCACCGAGGAGTCGCGCTCGTACTCCTTCAGCAGCGCCCCGGACGACGAGGCGCTGACCTTCCTGGTCAAGCTGACGCCCGGTGGGGTCATGTCGACCTACCTCGAGGAGTGCGCCGCCGTCGGCGACGAGATCACCTTCACCGGTCCGCACGGCAGCTTCTTCCTGCGCGAGTCCGACGCCCCGCTGGTGCTGCTGGCGGGCGGCACCGGGCTGGCGCCGATCCTGTCCATCCTGCGGACGCTGGGATCGGGCGGGAGCACCCGACGGGTCCACCTGGTCTACGGCGTCACGACCGACGACGACCTCGTCGAGACGGACACCCTCGAGCAGCTGGCGGGTTCCCTCCCCGGACTGACCTGGGACCACTGCGTCGCGGATCCGGCGACGAAGGCGCGCAACCAGGGCTACGTCACGGGGCTGATGGGGCCAGAGCACCTGCACGGCGGGGACGCCGCGGTCTACCTCTGCGGTCCGCCGGCCATGGTCGAGGCCGTCCGCACGCACGTCGCCGGCCTCGGCGTCGCCCCGTCGGGCTTCTACTACGAGAAGTTCGCCCTGGCCGCCCCGCCGACCGGGGTCGCGGAGGAGGTCGTCGAGCCGGAGCCGGGAGCGGTCGTGCCGGAGTCCACCGAGCCGGCCGTCGAGCCGCCGCCGGTGCCCGTCGTCGTCCCGGACACCGTGGCCGAGCTCCTCGGCCTGGACGGGCGGGAGGGCCGGACGTCGGCCGGGCAGCTCCTGCTGCCGCCGGTCGAGCTGCCCCCGGTCGGCGCCGGTGCGGCCGGCAGGGGAGCCGAGTCGCCGGCGGACCTGTGGCGACTCGCCGGACAGCCGGTGGGCGAACCGACCGCGGTCGGCGACGTCCTGGCCGTGGCGGACGCCGACGACCTCCTGCCCGCCGTCGGCGCCCGCGCCGTCGCCGGCCAGGAGCTGCTCCCGGAAGCGGCGATCGAGCCGCTCCTCCGGCCGCCGACACCCGAGGCCCCGACGGACCGGCCCGCCGTGCCGCCGACCGTGACCGTCGACGGCTACCAGATCGGTGAGGAACACCCGGCGGTGACCGAGTCCGACGCGCTCTTCGACGCCCGCCGCGCACTGGAGTTCGGTGCGCTCGAGCTGACCATCGGACGCCTGACGCACCAGCAGCTGGCCGGCTACCGGCTGCTCGCCGAGGCCGCGCTGCCCTACGTCGAGGGCGACCGGTTCGTCGACGCGGCGTCCTACACCGAGACCAACGCCGCGTTCCACGACTACCTGTTCACCCTCACCGGCAACGAGCACCTGTTGCGCGCGTACCAGGCACTCGGCGTCAAGGGGCACATGGAGGAGTCGCTGCGCTCGGCGACGTGGATCCACCCCCGGTGCACCCAGGACCACCTCGACATCGTCACGGCGTTCTCGGACGGCGACCGGGAGCGCGCGCGGGTCCTGATCGCCGAGCACGCGGAGCGGTCCAAGGAGACCACCCGCCAAGCCATGCGGGACCTCGCCGAGGGACGCCGTCCCCGGTTCGTCACGCCGGGCCGGTTCGCCGGCCAGGTGGTGCTGGTGACCGGCGCAGGCCAGGGGATCGGCGAGTGCACGGCTCGGCGGATCAGCGCCGAGGGCGGCGCCCTGGTCCTGGCCGACCGCGCCGAGCTGGTGCGCGACCTGGCAGCCGAACTCAGCCACCCGGGCGCCGAGGCCGTCCCCGTGGTCACCGACCTGGAGACCTGGGAGGGGGCGTCAGCGGTCGTGGACGCCGCACTCGCCCGGTTCGGCCGCATCGACGTCGCCGTCCACACCGTCGGAGGCACGATCTGGGCCAAGCCCTTCGAGCACTACCCGCCGGAGCAGATCCGGGCCGAGATCGACCGGTCGCTGTGGCCGACGCTGTGGTGCTGCCGTGCCGTCGTGCCGCACATGGTCCAGCGGGGTCGCGGGACCATCGTCAACGTGTCGTCGGTGGCCACCCGGGGGCTCAACCGGGTCCCGTACGCCGCAGCCAAGGGCGGGGTCAACGCGATCACCAGCGCGCTGGCGCTGGAGATGGCACCGCACGGCGTGCGGGTCGTGGCGACCGCCCCCGGCGGCACCGACGCCCCGCCGCGCCGCACCCCGCGCGGTCCCGCGCCCGAGACCGGGCAGGAGCAGGCCTGGTACCGGACCATCGTCGACCAGACGGTGGAGTCCTCGCTGATGAAGCGGTACGGGACGCTGGACGAGCAGGCCGCGGCGATCACGTTCCTGGCGTCGGAGGAGGCCTCGTACATCACCGGGACCGTCCTGCCCGTGGCCGGTGGCGACCTCGGCTGAGCCCAGTGGGCGGTTCGGGTCGGGGACCTCCCGGTCCCGCGGTCCTACGGTGTCGGCGTGAACCCGGGGGACGACGACGTCCACGTCGTGGGGCTGGTCGCCGAGGCCGCGCAGCTCGACGCGCTGCTGGGTCGCGCGCAGGCGGGGGAGTCGGTGGTCGCCGTCGTCGAGGGGCCGGCCGGCATCGGCAAGACGACCCTGCTCCGCCGGTTCCTCCGCCGGCACCCGGGGTTGCGGGTGACCGCGGTGGCCGGGCTGCCCTGGGAGAGCCGCCGTCCAGGAGCACTGGCCCGTCGGCTGGTCGACGAGGATGGCCCCGAGCCCCGTCCCCGACCGGCCGAGCTCGACCCGGTGGACCTCGGCATCGAGCTCGCCGGGCGGTGGGAGGCGCAGGCCGAGGGAGGACCGGTGGTGGTCGCCGTCGACGACGCCGACTGCGCGGACCTGCTCTCGCTGCAGGCGATCGCGTCGGCGGCCGACCGCCTCCGCGCGGGCGGCGTCCTCCTGCTGCTGTGCCGGACGGTCGGGTGGCCGGCCACCGGCGACCCCGAGGCCGTCGACGTGCTCGACCGGCTCGCGGCGGTCCACCTGCCCGTGTCGCCGCTGGGACCGGAGGACACCCGCCTGCTGGCCGCGCGGGTCGCGGCGGTCGACCTGCCGCCGCCGGTCGCCCGGCGGCTCAGCGAGCACACCGCCGGCAACCCCCGTCACCTCGTGGAGATCCTCCGGGAGACACCGCCGGCGCGCTGGTCGGACCGGCAGACCCGGCTGCCTGCGCCGGGCGCGCTCCAGCGCCGGGTGCAGCGGGCTCTCGACAGCTGCTCGGCGTCGACCCGGGCACTGGTCGAGGCCGCCGCCGTGCTCGGGGAGACGCCCGTGCTGGCCGACGCCGCGACACTGGCCGGTCTCGCCGACCCGCTCGACGCCCTCGAGGAGGCCTGCGCCGCCGGCCTCCTGGCACCCGCCCCCGGACACGGCCTGGACGCACTCGTCTTCCCGGGACGGTTCGACCGGGCAGCGGTGCACGCCACCCTGACGCCCCGGGCCCGGCACGACCTCCACCTCCGGGCGGCCGGCATCGTCACCGACGAGACCGAGCGGCTCCGGCACCGGGTCGAGGCAGCGCCGCTCCCCGACGCGCGCCTCGCCGCCGAACTCGTCGAGCTCGCGCGGCGCAAGGCGGACGAGGGTGCCTGGGCGGTCGTCGCCGGCGCGCTCGTCGACGCCGCCCGGATCAGCCCCACCCGCGCCGACCGCGAGGACCGCCTCATCCAGGCCGTCGACGCGCTGGCCGGTGCCGGCCTGATCGGGCAGGCCGTCGCCGCACTCCCCGACGTGGAGGCCCTCCCGTCCGGCCCGCGCCGCGACGCGGTCCTCGCCCACGTCGCGATCCAACGCGGCCGCCGCGCCGAGGCCGTCAGCCACCTCGACACGGCCTGGCGTCGGCGCGGCGCGGACCGAGAGGGCGCCGCCGTCGTCTGTCAGCGCCACGTGCTGCACGCCTTGGCCGACTGGGACGGCGAGGCGCTGGTCCGGTGGGCCGGCCGAGCGGTCGAGCACGCCGAGCCCGGCTCGCCCGCCGGGGTGGAGTCGCGCGCGATCGTCGGCCTCGGTCACGCCGCTCGCGGCCACGTCGCCGCGGCGTTCACCGCCTACCGGCACGCCGTGGCTGAGAGCCCGTCGGGCCCTCAGCACCAGCGGGCGCGCATGGGCCTGGGCTGGCTGTACCTCGCGCAGGACGACCCCGACGCGGCCCGACGCGAGCTCGAGTTCGCCGTCCCCACCGCCCGGCAGGCCGGCTCCAACCGCATCTCGCTGTGGGCACTGGTGTGGCTGGCCCGCACCCGCTTCGCGCTGGGGGACTGGGTCGGGGCACTGGACGCGGTCGGCCAGGGCGAGGTCCTGCTCGGCACCACCGGGCTGGAGCTGCTGCGGCCCCTCGTCCACTGGACCGGCGCGCAGATCCGGGCGCTGCGGGGTGAGCGGGAGGCCGCGGAGCGGCACCTGCAGCTGGGCGGGGCGGGCGAGCAGGACTACACGGTCATGACCGTGCCGGCGCTGCTCTCCCGGGCACACGTCGCCGAGGCGGCGTCGGACTACCCCGCGGTCGTCCGTCACCTCGCCCCACTCGCCGCCCGGACGCCGCGGGGCGGACTCGACGAGCCGGGGTTCTGGCCCTGGCACGACGTCTACGCCAACGCCCTCGTCGTGACCGACCGGCTCTCCGAGGCCGAGGAGTTCCTGGCCCCGCTGGAGACGACGGTGCACCGCCGGGGGCACCGCTCCGCGGGCGCCCGGCTCGGTTACGTCCGTGGCCGGCTGCTGGCCGGCCGCGGTGACCTCTTCGGCGCGGAGGCGGCCTTCGAGGAGGCGCGGACCCGACTGGCGACGCTGCCGCTGCCGTACGAGCGGGCCCGCGTGGACTTCGCCCACGGCATCACCCTCCGCCGCGCCGGCCGGCGTCGCGACGCCGCCGCGTTGCTCGCCGCGGCGCGCCAGTCCTTCGCGGCGCTGGGCGCGCGGGTCTACGTGGAGCGCTGCGACCGGGAGCTCAAGACCGGCCGCCCGGCACCACGAGGAACCGAGGCCGACCCGCAGGGCCTCACCGAGCAGGAGCGGACCGTCGCCCGGCTCGTGGCGACGGGCCGGACCAACAAGGAGGTGGCTGCGTCGATGCTGCTGTCGGTCAAGACCGTGCAGTTCCACCTCACGCGGGTCTACGCCAAACTCGGCGTCCGCTCCCGCGCGGAGCTGGCGGCGCGCTTCGCGGGCGGTCAGGCGCCGGGCGCCTCGGGACCGTCGGCCAGCAGCAGGTAGAGCGATCGGCGGGCGTCGGCGAGGACGTTCGCCGCCGCGGCCCGCTGCGCGTCGGTGCCGGTGCGGGCGATCTGGCGGACGGCGGCGTGCAGTTGCTCCAGCGGGTCGCGCAGGTCGGTCGCGGGGTCGGCCGTGCCGCGCCCGGCGAACGGGTCGGCCCAGGTCTCCCGGCCCTCCCCGACGTGCCGGCGGCCGGCATCGGTGAGCGTGACGAGCTTGCGGCCGGCTTCGGCGGTGATGGCCACCAGGCCCTCGTCCTCGAGCTGGCTGATGGTCGGGTAGATCGCGCCCGGGCTGGGGGTCCACCGGCCACCGCTGCGGTCGGCGATCGCCTGCATGAGCTGGTAGCCGTGCATGGGTTGCTGGGCGACGAGCAGCAGGACGGCGGCACGGACGTCGCCGCGCGCGGCGCGGCCACGCCCTCCGCGGCGGTGCCCCGTCGGCCCGTCGAACGCGGCCGGGTGGCCGCGGCGTGGGTGGTGGTGACGACGGCCGGCGGTGCGGCCGTCACGGTCGCGCATGGGGTGCATGTCCATCTCCTTGACATATCGAGTGACAGTAACGATACATCGCTACTGTCATCAGTCAAGGTTCGGGCGCTCTACATGTGTGTCGCCAGGTGTCCGCTCGTCGGGGGACCGGGAAGACGTGCGGCCCGCGAGCGCGCTCGGCCGTTGCTTCCCTCACGGTCTCCGAGCCGGCCGAGCCCACGGTGCTACCGACGCCTTCGACCAGCTCACCTGCGCCCTCGAACGGCGTATCGCGGAAGCGCACCCGAGCAGGAGGGCACGCTGGCGGAGGTGCCGGACGCCATCGTCGGTGTCGGCCGTGACGTGGGCGGCGAGGTCAGCGGCGCCGCGGTCGGCGGCCGCATCCCCGTGTAGCCGCACTGAGGCGACGGCATCCGGCCCGTCACCCGACCGCCAGGCGGAGTGTGCACCGGAGAGGCAGAGACAGACCCGTGCCGGCTGGATGGACAGCGCGCCGACCGGGTGGGCTCGACGGCCCGCCGGTGTGGTCTCCGGTCAGCGTGGGGACGCGCCCGCTC
>DASQNB010000678.1:0-8146 GCA_035645175.1 Geodermatophilus sp. | reverse complement strand
CTTGATGTCCAGCGGGGCCATCGGGTACTTGCCCTTGCGGATCTCCGAGCCGAGGAAGAAGTTGCGCCAGACCTCCATGAGGGGCACGACGGCGAGGTCCTGGTAGACGGTCGCGATGCCGGCGTCCAGGGACTCCCGCGGTGAGGAGAAGCGCCGCTCCTGGCCGTCGACCCGCAGCGTGCCCTCGGTGTGCCCGTGCACTCCCGAAATGATCTTGATGAGCGTGGACTTGCCGGCCCCGTTGTCGCCCAGCACGCAGGCGACCTCCCCGGCGTTGACCGTCAGGTTGATGCCCTCCAGGGCGCGGATGGCGCCGTAGGCCTTGCCCACGCCCTCCATCTGGACCAGGGGCGCGCCCTTGGACAGGTCCGGCGCGGCGTGTTCGGCGATCGTGTCGGTCACGTCATCTCCTCTGGGCGGCGTAGTTCTTGATGTAGAGGTTGACCATCACGGCGAGCAGGAGCATCACGCCCAGGAAGGCGCGGAACCAGTTGGGGTCCCAGCCGGCGTAGACGATCCCCTGGGTGGTCATGCCGAAGATGAACGCGCCGAGTGCGGAGCCGACCGCCGAGCCGTAGCCACCGGTGAGCAGGGCGCCGCCGACGACCGCGGCGATGATGTAGATGAACTCGTTGCCGATGCCGAGCCCGGCCTGGACCGTGCTGAAGTTGAACAGCAGGTGCATGCCGAGGAACCAGGCCAGGAAGGCCACGCCCATGAACAGGCCGATCTTGACCTTGGGCACGGGCACGCCGACCGCGCGGGCGCTGGCCTGGTTGCCGCCGGAGGCGGTGATCCAGTTGCCGGTGCGGGTGCGCAGCAGCAACCAGGTGCCGATGGCCACGAACACGATCCACCACAGCACCGTGACCTTGACCGTCATGAAGCCGAGGGGGACGTCGCTGGCGAAGACGGCCCGCGCGGCGCCGAAGCCGTCGAGGGCGCTGGTGTTGGGCGTGGCGACCGTGCCGGTGACCAGCTTGGTGACGCCGAGGTTCAGGCCCTGCAGGATGAAGAAGGTGGAGAGCGTGATGAGGAAGCTGGGTATCCCTGTCCGCACCACCAGATAGCCGTTGACGAAGCCGATCGCCAGGGCGATCAGCAGGCTGACCACGACGCCGACCCACATGTTCAGGCTGAGCTGGAAGGTGAGCATCGCGGCGGCGAGCGCGGCGGAGGTGACGGCGACGCCGGCGGACAGGTCGAACTCGCCGCCGATCATCAGCAGCGCCACGCCGACCGCGACGATGCCGATGGTCGAGGAGGCGTAGAGGACCGTCGCGAGCGCGGGCAGCGTGCGGAACGTCGGGGCGACCGCGTAGAAGAAGGCGAAGATCACGATCGCCGCGGCCAGCGCGCCGATCTCGGGACGGGCGAGGACGCGGGACACCAGGGATCGTTCGGCACGCCCCGGGGGTGCGGCCGACGGCGCGGTGGACGGCTTCGCCGCCACGGATGAGCTCATGGCTTGCTCCACAACTGGGGAACGGGGGCTCGGCGGACGGGGGTCGGGGGGAGCCGGGTCGCCCCGGCTCCCCGGAGCGGACTACCGGGTGTTGTTGTTGGCGTACTCGACGATGGGGCCGATGTTGCTCGAGTCGACGACCGCCGGGCCGGTCAGGACCGGACCCCCGCCGCCGATGGTGTTTGCGTTGGTGAGGTTGAGCCACAGCGACGTCACGGCCATGTAGCCCTGGACGTAGGGCTGCTGGTCGACCGAGAAGAGGATGTCCCCGCTCTCGATCGCCGCAGCGACGTCGGCGTTCAGATCGAAGGTCGCGACGTTGGCCTGACTGCCCGCGTCGGCCTTGGACTGGTTGGCCGCGAGGGCGATGTCGGCGGCCAGCGCGACGACGTTGGCGATGGACGGGTCCTGCTGCAGCTTGGCCCCGATGGTCTGCTGCACGGCCGGCAGGTCCCGGCCGCTGACGTAGAGGATCTCGGTGTCCGGGTTGGTCTTGGTCACGCCGGCGCACCGGGCCTCGAGCTGGACCTGCCCTTGCTCCTGGATCACACAGACGGTCTTGCCGGGGGCCTCCTCGGCGAGCTTGGTGCCGACGGTCTGCCCGGCGAGGTCCTCGTCCGAGCCGAAGTACATGGGCACGCCGTAGTTCTGGTAAGCGGTGATGCCGGCGTTGAACGCGACCGTCGGGATCCCCGCATCGATCGCCTTTTGCACGTTCGGACCGATGGCGTCCGGGGTGGGCAGCGTGGTCGCCAGCCCGTCCACGCCCTGGTCGATCGCGTTCTGGATGAGGGTGGACTGCTCGCCGGCGTCCTGGTTGTTCGAGTAGTTCAGCGTGATGTTGTGGTTGGCAGCGGCCGCTTCGGCCCCGGCCCGGATCTTGTCCCAGAACGTGTCGCCCGGGGCCTCGTGGGTGACCATCGCGATGGTGTACTCCTCGCCGGCGGCGGCGGCGCCGCCCTCGTCCTGAGCACCCCCCTCGCTGCTGCACGCGGCCAGCGCCACGGTCGCGGCGGTGACCGCCACCACCGCCTGCAGCGATCTACGGGTGGTTCCCATGCGTGTCTCCTCGTCGACGGGCCACCGTGGTGGCGGCCGTTGGCCTGCTCCGTGCATTCGGGTCGAGCAGTCAGGCGGTGGGGGATCGCCGTCTCGTTGCCATCCGTATGTCCGGACATAGTGACAAGGGCGAATGTGACACGGCTTACAAGGGGCGTCAAGGGTCCTCTCGATCACCTCCAGGCCGGGCGGCCGCCGGGTCCCGGCTCGGGGGTCGCGGGACGGGGACCTCAGCCGGTCGGGACGTCGACCCGGCGGGCGCTCTCGGCCGACGCGGCGAGGGCGTCGAGCACGACCGCCGTGGCGACGGCGTCGCGGAGGCCGGCACCGACCGGCCGGCCCCGCGCGATCGACACGAGGGCGTCGCGCGCCTCCAGGACCTTGAGGTCGTCGAAGCCCATGGCGTTGGCAGCGCCGGGCTGGAAGGCGGCGTAGTCCCCCGCGCCCGGTCCTACGAGGACGGTGCTGACCGGCTGGTCCTGGGGCGCCGGTCCGCGGCTCACCTGGAGCTCGCCCATGCGGCGGAAGTCCCACGCGAGGCGGCCGTCGGTCCCGTGCACCTCGAACCCGTAGGCGTTCTGCTCCCCCACCGCCACCCGGCTCGCCTCGAGCACCACGCGCGCCCCCGAGGAGAGCCGCAGCAGCGCGGAGACGTAGTCGTCGTTCTCGACCCGGCCGGGGACGCCGTCCGTGACCAGCGTGTGGCCGGCGGTGGCACCCGTGGGACGCAGCCGCTCGGCGAGGAACACCGCGGTGTCGGCGAGCACGGAGGTGACCTCACCGCCCAGGACGAACCGGGCCAGGTCGACGGCGTGCGAGGCCAGGTCACCCAGGACGCCGCTGCCGCCGCGGGCGCGCTCGTAGCGCCAGGTGAACGCGCCCTCGGGCGCGGCGGCGTAGTCGCTGAGGAAGGCGAACCGGGCGTGGGTGAGCCGGCCGATCGCGCCGTCGGCGACGAGCTGTCGGGCGAGCGCGACGGCCGGCGCGTTGCGGTAGTTGAACCCCACGACGGCCTGGACCCCGGCGGCGGCCACGGCGTCGGCGACCGCCCGGGCGTCGGCGGCGGTCAGGCCGACCGGTTTCTCGATCCACAGGTGCCGGCCGGCCTCGGCGACCGCGACGCCGATCTCGCGGTGCAGCCAGTTGGGCGTGGTGACCGACACGAGCTCGACCTCGGGGTCGGTGAGCAGCGCACGCCAGTCAGTCGTGGCGCGGGCGAACCCGAAGCGGTCGGCGGCCTCCTCGGCCCGGCCGGGCACGTCGTCCGCGATGGCGACCAGTCGTGGGACGACCTCGAGGTCGGGGAAGTGGTGCCGGACCCGGGCGTGGGCCTGGGCGTGCACCCGGCCCATCCACCCGAAGCCGATGACGCCCACGCCGATCGGACGCGCGGCGCCTGCCCCCGTCCCGTTCCCGCCCACGTCGGCCCCCTCGCTCGATGGGGGCGGAGCCTAGGTCCGCACCCGGAGGGCGGCGAGCCCAGCGGCGTGTCACGCACGTCCGGCCGGGGGACCCCAAGGACCCGCCGCACGGGGTGCACTGGCCCGGTCGCGCCGGTGAGAGCGGCCTCATCCGGGTCTCACCGGACCCCCAGGCGGGCGGACAGCCTCGAGGCATGCACCGTTCCCGCCTGCTCCTGCCCCTGGTCCCCGCCGTCCTCGCCCTCGCCGCCTGCGGCGGCGAGGCCACCGGCGACACCGCCGCCACCTCCACTCCACCCCCGTCGACCGCAGCCGGCAGCACGACGGACGGCTCCCCCCGAGCACCGCGTCGCCGAGCGCCACCCCGTCCCCCGCGGCGGCCGACGTCGAGGTCGACGACCAGACCGGCGCCGGGGACACCGCCACCGTGGCCCGGGTGACCGTCCCCGCAGCCGGCTTCGTCGTCGTCCTGCTCGAGGAGGACGACGACGACCGCCCGGTGGCCGAGCGGCTGCTGGGCTCGGCGCCCGTGCCGGCCGGCTCCTCGACCGACGTCGTCGTGCCGCTCGACCCCGCCCTGACCGGGTCGGCGGACCTCGAGGCGGCCCTGTACGCCGACACCGACGAGGACGGCGCCTTCGACCCCGCCGCCGACCAGCCCGTCCCCGAACCCGACGACGACGATGACGAGGACGACGAGGTGGACGACGACGCCGAGTACCGGGTGGGCTGAGCCCTCCGGCACGGACCGTCGCTGACGTCGACGGTGGTGTCCACGGACTCGCCGGACCCGCCGTCGGAGAGCCGCCCTCGATGCCACCCGATGGGAGCATCGGGTCGACGCCCGGTCGTGTCGATGACGAGAGCACGAGGCGCGCCGCGACGTCGTGAGGAGGGGGCAGTGTCCCGTCTGGCACCGGAGGTGTCCCGCGCCGCCGTCCTCGGCGCGGTGGGCGGCTTCCTCGCCTGCGCCCTGGCCATCCTGTTACTCCCGGCGGTGCGCTCGGAGCTGGTGTCCGACGTCGCCCAGATGACGGCGGCCGGGGTGGCCTGCCTGACGACGGCCCGGTACGCCCGCGGCTGCCGGGACCCCTGGCTGCGCGCGGCCTGGGTCCTGCTGTCGGCAGCCTGTGCCAGCTGGTGCGCCGGCCAGGCCTACTGGACGTGGGCGGCGCGCGGCGCGGCCGTGCCGTTCCCGTCGGCGGCCGACGTCGGCTTCCTCGGCTTCTCGCTGTTGGCCCTGCTCGCCCTGCTGCTGCACCCGGCGCCCGGTGGTCCCACCGCCCGGTGGCAGCGCGCCTGGGACGCCGTGATGACCGCCACGGCCATCGGGCTGATCAGCTGGTGCACCACCGTGGCGGCCGTCGTGACCGACAGCGCGGGACTCACCCTGCTGGCCCGCACGCTGCTGCTGGCCTACCCCCTGGGCGACGTGGTCCTCATCGTCCTCGTCGTGCTGCTGCTCGGCCGGACCCGGGGCGCCCGCACCGCCCTGGACCTCGTCGGTCTCGGGGTGGTCGGCCTGAGTGTCGCCGACAGCGCGTTCATCTACCTCGCCGCGACCGACTCCTACACCAGCGGCCTGGTCGACCTGGGCTGGCTCGGCGGGTTCCTGCTCATCGCCGTCGCCGGGACCTGTACCCCACCGGCCGCCGCCGCGGACGAGGCCGGCCACGTCCGCGACCGGGACTCCCGGGCCTCGACGTCCCTGCTGCCCTACCTGCCGGTGGCGCTCGCCTCGACCGTCGTGCTGTTCGGCGCCCTCACCGGCCGGCCGCTCCGGCCCGGCGAGCAGGTCGCCGGCGTGGTCGTCGTCGGCGCGCTCCTGGCCCGGCAGTACCTGACGCTGCGCGACAACACCCGGCTGGCCGGCCACCTGGCCGCCCGGGAGAGGCAGCTGCGCCACCAGGCCTTCCACGACGCGCTGACCGGCCTGGCGAACCGGTCGCTGTTCACCGACCGCCTGGAGCACGCCCTGCGGCTGCACGCCCGCGACCTGCGGAGGGTCTCGGTCATCTTCCTCGACCTGGACGACTTCAAGCTCGTCAACGACACCTTCGGCCACGCCGCCGGTGACCAGCTGCTGGTCCGGGTGGCCGAGCGCCTCACCGGCGCGCTGCGCAGCGGTGACACCGTGGCCCGCTGGGCGGGGGACGAGTTCGCGGTGCTCCTGGAGGACAGCGGCGACCCGCTGGACAGCGCCGGTCGCCTGCTCGCCGCTCTGGGCGTCCCGTTCACCGTCGACGGCCAGACGGTGCCGGTGCACAGCAGCATCGGCGTGTGCTCGCTGGAGCCCGGGAACGGCCCGGTCAGCGCGGAGGCCCTGCTCGCCCGCGCCGACACGGCCATGTACCGGGCCAAGCGAGCCGGCAAGAACCGCGTGGTCCAGGCGACGCCGGACCAGGACGAGCTGGCACCCCGCTGAGTGTCCTGCCCCGTCGGGTCGGTGACGCGGCCGGCCGTCGGGTGGACAGGTCGTCGCCGTGCGCCTGGCGTCGACCGGTCGCGCGTCCCGCGCGTGCTGACCCCGGAGCGGCGGTGCGGACGTCGGGACCGCCGGCTCACGTCGCGTCGAAGTACGTCACCCGGTCCGGCCGGGCGGTGAACGGGTTGGCCCACTCCGACGGCGCACCGGTGATCGGCTGGGCGTCGGTCACGACGACGAACGGTGTGCCCGGGTAGACGGCGAGCACCCGGGAGGACGACGACAGGTGCTCGGTGCGCTCGACGACCTCGCCGCGGCGCAGTTGCTGCGTCGTCCGCCGTCCGCTCAGCTCCTCCCCGACCTCGGCGACCCACTGGGCCCCGTCCTGGGTGAAGGCGATGGAGTGGACGCGCCGCCCGGCGGGAGCGGGCTCGCACCCGGCGAACTCGGCCAGCGCGTCGTAGAGCCGCTCCGCCTGCTCGGCGTCGCTTGCCCGCGGGAGGAAGAAGGCAGCCACGACCGCATCCTCGCCGTCGGCACCGACAGGTCGGCGGGGTGCCACCCCGGGGGGCCGCGCCGGCGCCGCGGAGCCGGGGGCGACGTCAGCCCGGGAAGGGCAGCGGGGGCGCGGAGGAGCCCCACGGTGTCCGGACCGGCGCGCACCCGACCGCCCGCCCACCGGGGGGCCCCTCTCCCCGTGGCGCCGGCCTCGCGGACTGCCGGGCCACGCGTCGCACCGCCTCCCGCCGGTCGGCCGACCGTCTGGCGTGCAGCGCGCGGGCCTCTCCGGTCCCGGGTACGTGCAGCCCGTCCGCGTCCAGGCGGCAGGCCGCGAGCCGGACCCAGCGCACCCGGTCCTCGACGTCCCGCACACCGACCGCGAGGCCGGCACCGTGGCGCCGGAGCTCGAGGGCGACGCCCCGGACGGCGACCTCGGTGGTCGCGGCGGCCTCGGCTGCGGGACCGTAGAGCCAGGTGACGTGGCGCATCCGGGCGCGCAACCGGTCGTCGCGCTGCCGCCAGACGGTGTCCGGCAGCGGCGCGAGCTGGACCTCGAGGGCGTGGCTGACGTCGTCCACGACGACGTGCAGGTCGGTGGACCCGTCCGGCCCGCGGACCGCCTGCACCGTCGGGCGGTGGCCCTGCGCGGCGAGCCACGCCGTCAGGGCCCGCTGGTACCGGAGGTGCCCGTACCCGCGCTCGGCCTCCGACCCCCGGTCGGCGTACCTGCACTGCGCGCCGCCGTGGTGGTGGTGGTGGTGGAAGGACGGCCGGTCCCCGTCCTCCGCGTGCAGGACGAGCCGCCCACCGCAGCCGCCGGCCGCGCCCGAACACCAGAAGTCCCCGGGGTGGGCGCCCATCCGCCGGGCACCGGACCGGTCCTCGGGCAGTCGCACCGCGTTCGTGCCCGCCGGCCCGTCGGTGACCGCCCACAGCAGCTCGCTCGACACGTGACACCTCCTCGCTCGCACCCCTCGTGAGTGTGTGCCCGGGGTGCGACAGGACCGTCGGGCATCCGGTCCGGTACGGGGACCACACTGTTCCCGGCGTCGCGCGGATCGCACCGGACTCCCACGCGGTCGCGGACCGCGCCACGGCCCGGTTCCCGGGGGAGCTCCACCGCCCCGGGCCTGGGCTCGGCCCGAAGCGGGGAGAGGGAGTGGCTCGGCCGGGCCGTGTCGGCAGGCCGGCTGTTCGACCCGTGCGACGGACGTCAGGCCCCCACCCTCCCGGCGCGCAGGTACCCCGACGCCGGGCGCGCCACGCCCGGGGTGA